>JAQUNE010000041.1 GCA_028717765.1 Candidatus Omnitrophota bacterium
TAACCTAAATCCGCAAATCGAGCAAACAAAAAGTTATTTACGCCAGATTAATCCTAAAGCAGAAATTTTTTCATCCCTGCATCAGCCAATAGGTTTTTATGAATTAGGTAAAAAAGAGGAATTATCAGATCCACTTGCATTAAAAGGCAAAAATGTCACGTTATTTTCCGGCATCGGCGACCCGGATTCTTTTGAAAACTTAATTAGCAGCCTGGGAATAAATATCGGCTTGAATTTTAAGTTTTGCGATCATTATCATTATCAGCAAGAAGACCTAGATAAAATCGTTCAGGAATCAAGGGATAAAAATATCGATACTCTCATTACAACGCAAAAGGATGCGGTTAGATTAGCGCATTTAAGATTTAAGCATTACAACTTCCGCCTGATGGTAATGCGCATTGAAATAAAAATTATTGAAAATGAAAAAGGATTCCTTAGTCGATTACTTTAGTTACTTTGCCTTTAAATTTAGCGCTTGGGTTTTTTGTAGGCTACCAATAGGTTTTGCGCTTTTCCTTGGCCGCGGCCTGGGTAGGGCAATGTATATTCTAGACCTTAAGCACCGGGCAGTGGCTTATGCAAACATCAAGAAGGCGCTTGGCGATAAATTATCACAGCAAGAATTAAAGAGGATCACGAAAAAATTTTACCTGAATTTTGGCCAGAATATTATTGAAGTATTTCATATTCCCTTATTTAACAAAGGGTATATGGATAAATATATAGAAGTTGAAGGTAGAGAGTATTTGGCCCAGGCTTTTAGTAAAGGAAGAGGCGTAATTCTTTTGGGAGTACACGCGGGAAGCTGGGAGCTTTCCAATATAATTTGGGCGAATTTAGGTTTTACTTTTAATTTATTGATACGCGAACAAAAAATGCCGCGCCTCAACCAGTTAATTAATGACTATCGCCAGGAAAAAGGGTGTAAATTGATTGAAAGGAAAAATACCCGTCAGTTGATCGAGGCGTTAAAGAATAATGAAGCCGTAGGAATGACCGCAGATCAGGGAGGGGTGAGTGGAAAATTAGTGAAATTTTTTGGCAAAAGCGCTTCTATGCCCACAGGCGCAATTAAGCTTGCCTTAAGATATGGCGCGGTAATCTTGCCGGGATATTATGTAAGAATAAGGGGGGCAAAGCGCAAAATCATTATTGAGCCGCCATTTGAATTGGAGCTAACTAATGATAAAGAAGCAGATATGCGCAATAATTTAGAACGCTTAATGCTAATTTTTGAAAAAAATATCCGCAAATACCCGCAAGAGTATCTTTGGACATATAAAATCTGGAAATACGGCAAGGACAGGGAAGTTCTAATCTTAAACGACGGTAAGGCAGGACACCTAAGGCAATCTCAAGCGGTAGCTAAGATTATCCGTGAGTATTGTGCGCAAAGTGCCATTGATTGCCGGATTAATACAGTAGATGTGGAAATTAAGAATAAAATTGCCCTTGCGGCTTTAAGCCTTTTTTCCGGCAGGTATAATTTTCAGGGTTGTTTAGGGTGCCTAAAGAAATTTTTAAGCCCGCAGAGCTACTTGGCTTTGATTTCCTTAAGGCCGGACTTGGTAGTTTCTTGCGGATCAGGCCTTGCGCCGGTGAATTATCTGGTTTCCCGGGAAAATTTAGCCAAGTCAGCAGTAATATTACGGCCAGGATTATTAGGCACAAAGCGCTTTGACCTGGTAATTATGCCAGAACACGACCATCCTGCGAAAAGAAAAAATATCTGCGTTACAGAGGGCGCGCTTAATCTCATTGACCAGGGATATCTTAAGGAACAGGCCGCGCAGTTAATAAAGAGTACCGAGTACCGAGTACCGAGTACCGGGGCATATATTGGTTTATTGATCGGGGGGGACAGCAAAAAATTCCATTTAGAAAAAAATGAAATGCTGCAAGTAATAAAACAGCTAAAGAATACGGCAGAAGAATTAAAAATGGATCTTTTAATTTCAACTTCCCGGCGTACCTCAAAAGATATTGAAAACCTATTAAAAGATGAATTCAAAAACGATGCGCGTTGCAAGCTTCTAATTATTGCCAATGAAAAAAACTATTCTAGTGTAGTGGGCGGGATCCTTGGGTTGAGTTGGCTGGTTGTTACTTCTCCGGAAAGTATTTCCATGATTTCGGAAGCGGTGAATAGCCAAAAATACGTCTTGGTATTTAATGCGCCAGGCTTAAGCGTCAAACACCAGCAATTTTTGTATAACTTTGACGAAAAGAAATATATTTTTCTTACTTCCGCGGATAACTTTGCAGAGAGAATAAAAGAGATCTGGTTAAAAAAGCCAATGGTAAATATTTTAAAAGATGATATGGTGATTAAAGAGGCGATAAAAAAACTCTTATGAATATTCTACAGATTTTACCTGAACTAAATGTCGGCGGAGTTGAAACCGGTACACTGGATTTAGCCAGAGAGCTGGTAAAGCTCGGGCATAAGGCGGTAGTAGTTTCAAGCGGCGGAGAATTGGTCAAAGAGCTGCAGGCCGCGGGCGCAATTCACTATCAACTTCCGGTGCAGAATAAATCGATCTTCGTGATCGCGCGTAATGTATCTAAGCTAGTGGAAATTATCCGTAAAGAAAATATTGATATTGTGCATGCGCGTTCCCGGGCACCTGCTTGGTCCGCTTATTGGGCGGCGCGAAAAAGCGGGAAAATATTTATTACGACATGCCACGGTTATTATCGCAAGCACATTTTTAGTTACGTGATGGGTTGGGGCAAGCGGGTAATTGTTTTAAGTAATGTGATTGCCCGGCACATGATTGAGGATTTTTCTGTTCCTTACGAACGCATCAGGCTGATCCCGCGTAGTGTGGATCTGGAGAAATTTAAGTATATTAGCCCGGAGTCTAAGAGAAAAGACGTATTCAATGTGGGGATCATCGCAAGGCTCACACCGATTAAGGGGCACTTAAGTTTTATTAAGGCGATGTCAAAGGTAGCAAGGCAAATTGTTAAGCTTAAAATTTGGATAGTAGGAGATGCTCCGGCAAACAAGTTGTCCTATAAAGAACAGGTTCAGGTTTTAGTGCACAGGCTTAATTTATGGCACTGTACAGAATTCTTAGGCAACCAAAGGGATATCCCAGCGATCTTAGCAAACTTAGACCTTTTGGTTTTGGCTACTAGTACCCAAGAGGCTTTCGGAAGGGTAATTATTGAAGCCCAGGCAGCCGGAGTGCCGGTGATAGCTACGAGAGTAGGCGGGACAATTGACATTATTGAGGATGGGGTAAACGGTTTATTAGTGCCGCCTGACGATCCTGTCAATATGAGCACAGCCGTGATAAACATTTATAAAGATAAAGAGCTGGCAAAAAAAATTTCCGAGAATGCCTATGAAAAAGTAAAAGAAAAATATAATGTAGGGTTAATGGTAAAAAACACCCTAGGGGTTTATACGGAGGCCAGAGAAAATTTTAATATTCTCTTGATTAAATTTAGTTCGGTAGGAGATGTGATTCTTTCCACTGCTGCTATCCGGGCAGTGCGAAAGAAATTTCCTCCCAATTACAAAATCAGCTTTTTAGTGGGAGCGGAATCTAAAGACGTGTTGCTTGGCTGCCCTTATATAGATGAATTGATTGTTTGTGATCTTAAAAACAAAGATAAGGGGCTAGCGGGCCTATGGAACTTGGGCCGGGTATTAAGAAAAAAGAACTTTGATTTAGTAATTGATTTGCAGAATAACCGCAAAAGCCATATCTTGGCTGCTTTAAGTATGGCACTGGACCGCTATGGGTATAATAATAAGAAATTTGGCTTTTTGTTGAATCATAGCATCATCGATAAAAAGCCAGCCATTGATCCGTTGACGCATCAGTTTGAAATGCTAAAGCTTTTGGATATAAAGTTAGAGGGCCAACACTTGGAACTTTGGCCAAGCCCAAAAGACCAGGCTTATGTCGAGGAATTTTTAGGTTCCGCATGGCTAAGCGCCAATCAGAAATTTATCGGGATCAATCTGAGTGCAAGTTCGCGCTGGATGAGTAAAAATTGGCCGTTAACCAGGATTGCCAAGCTTTGCGAGGAATTGTCGCGCCGGGATATCCTGGTAATTGTTACCGGCACAGAGAAGGATGCGCCCGCGGCAAATGACCTGGTGGCATCTACGAAAAATATTAAAATCATTAATGCCTGCGGTAAGACCACAATTAACCAGCTGGCATGTTTAATTAAAAAATGCGCTGTTTATGTATCCTCGGATTCAGCGCCGCTACACATTGCCGCAAGTGTAGCTACACCTTTTGTGGCACTTTTCGGCCCCACGGACCCGGCGCGCCACCTACCGCCTGCGAAAGATTACGTCTTGATTAGAAAAGATTTATCCTGCAGCCCGTGTTATAAAGCAAACTGTAAAAATAACAAGTGCATGCAAGAAATTAGCGTAGAAGAAGTATTAACAGCAATTGAAAAATTATTAAAATGAAGGTTCTCTTAATTACAACTCATCTTAACATCGGCGGGATCTCAAGCTATCTCTTATCCCTCTCTAAAGGGTTAAAAGCAAGGGGGTATGGGGTTTATCTTGCTTCCAGCGGTGGAGAACTCAGCGAAAAATTTAAAGAGCAAGGAATAAATCTCATTCCTATACCAATTAAAACCAAGGCGGAGATTAGCCCTAAAATTATAATTTCTCTCTTCAAATTAATGAAAGCCGTCAAAGAGGAAGAAATAGATGTTATCCATGCTAATACCCGTGTGACACAGGTATTAGCATGTTTATTAAGCAAAAATACACATAAGCCATTTATCTCTACTTGTCATGGATTCTTTAAAAAGAGATTCTTTCGCAGGCTTTTTCCTTGTTGGGGCAGAAAGGTAATTGCCATCAGCGAATCAGTACGGGAGCATTTGATCCAAGATTTTCGTCTTGAAGAAATAAATATCAAGGTAATTCATAATGGCATTGATGTCGAGAGATTTAAATCAGAAAGCCGCAATATCACAAAGTCAGAAATGAAAGAAAAACTTGGATTAAAGGATGGGCCGGTGGTAGGGATCGTTGCCAGGCTTTCTGATGTTAAGGGGCATATTTACCTGATTGAGGCAATGAAGCTAGTCTTGGAAAAGGCCCCTACGGCGCAGCTTTTGATTGTTGGCAGTGGCAAGATGCAAAATGAACTTTTGAATTTAACCGCGAGTTTAAAAATAGAGAAGAGTGTAAAATTTATTCCCTCGGTCAGCGATACAAAAGAAGTGCTTTCTGTCATGGATATATTTGTCATGCCTTCGCTTAATGAAGGGTTAGGCTTGGGGCTAATGGAAGCGATGGCCAGTGGTTTAGCCGTAGTGGGTTCTTATGTAGGCGGGATCAAGACTTTGATCCAGGACGGCCATACCGGAATTCTGGTTCGGCCCAAAGAGGTAAAAGAATTATCCGCAGCAATAATTTTATTGTTACTTGATGAAGAAAAAAGAAGATGCTTAGGGGATAATGCCCGGATCTTTATCGGCAGTAATTTTTCCATAGAAAAAATGGCTGAAGAAACCGCCTGGGTTTATGAGGTTGTGAGGGATGTTTAAACGTAAAATTAGAGCTTTTATTTTGGGTGTAATAATTATTACGTCTCTGGGCGCAGCTTATTTTTTACGCCAGCAATATGTTGTGCCGATACTAATGTATCATTCCGTAGACCCTCAGGCAGAGAAAAAAAATATGCTGGCAGTCACTCCGGAGATTTTTACGCGTCAGATGGATTTTCTAAAAAAACACCGGTATAATATTATCCCGTTAGAAAAACTGGTTGATTTAATCAGGGAGAAAGCCAAAATTCCACCCAAAACCGTGGTCATTACCCTTGATGACGGATATCGGAATAATTATCTTTATGCCTTTCCCGTATTAAAAAAATATAATTTACCTGCAACGATTTTTGTGATTATTAATGAAATAGATAGGCCGCAGCATGACCGTTTAAACTGGGAAGAAATTAAAGAGATGCAGGATTCCGGGATCGTTTATTTTGGCAGCCATACTTTAGGGGCAGAGCCCTTGGTAAATCTGCAATCTGAACAGGAAATTAGACGCCAGATTGTGGAATCAAAAAAAATATTAGAGGAAAAATTAGGCCGTAAGGTCTTAGTTTTTAGCTATCCGGAAGGGCTTTTTAACGCTAAAATAAAGCAGATGGTTATTGACGCCGGATATGCGGGGGCGGTTGCTACTAATCCGGGAAGAAGCTCTTCGGATAAAGACATTTTTGCGCTCAAGCGCCTGCGCATCTCGCGCAATGCTGCTAATCTTTTTGTTTTTGCCGTGGAAACTTCAGGCTATTATACATTTTTTAAAGAGAATAAAAAACACCGCTATGAAAAAAAATAAACATTTGTTAAGAAATAAGCGCATCTTGATTTTTAATGTTAATTGGGTCGGGGATGTTT
Organism: Candidatus Omnitrophota bacterium; assembly: GCA_028717765.1. The sequence goes on from JAQUNE010000041.1 coordinate 6,403, forward strand.
TATTTTCTACGGCAACAATCAGGAATATCCGGCGCAATTTTCCCGAAAGTTTTATTGCCTGCGTCATTCCCAGCCGTTGCTATCAAGTGCTTAAAGGCAATCCTTATCTTGATGAAATTATTATTTATGATGAAAAGGACCGGCATGGACACGTATTTGCTAAATTTGATTTTGTGCGCATGCTCAAGACCAAGAAATTTGACCTGGCAATTCTATTGCATGGATCGCTCACCCGGGCATTGATCTGCCGGCTTGCCGATATACCTGCGCGGATCGGCTATAATACCAAAAAACGCGCCTTTCTTCTGAGCAAAAAGATCCCCGTCCCGCCGAAAGATTCGTTGCACCGCATAGATTATTATTTAAATATTATTGAGCAGGCAGGGCTTAAAATCGAAGACCGCTACCTAGAATTCTTTTTTAGCGAAGAAGACGAGGAATTCGTAAAGATTTTTTTCCAGAAACACGGCCTAAAAAGCGGTGATTTTATCGTAGGGATCAATGCCGGAGGGAATTGGGACCCCAAGCGCTGGCCAAAAGAATACTGGGCCAGGCTTGCTGATATGCTGATCGAAAAATTTAAGGCAAAAGTAATTATTACCGGGGGCCATCAGGATGTAGTTTTAGCGAATAAGATCAGGCAATTGATGAAAGAAAAACCCCTGGTTGCCTGTGGATTATTCAATTTGAAACAATCAGGAGCGCTCTTTAAAAAACTGGATTTATTTATTTGTGCAGATACCGGTCCGTTACATATCGCCAATAGTGTGGGCGCAAAAAAGATTATCGCCCTTTTTGGCCCGACAGACCCTGCTGTCACCGGCCCCTTTCCTTTAAAGAACGTGATGGTTTTACGTAAGGACGTTGGGTGTAAGATCCCTTGTTATGCAGTAAAATGTAAAGATAACCGCTGCATGAAGGCAATTACTCCAGAAGACGTCGTGGAAGTAATCAAAACTTTTAAAGATGGTAAATAAAATTCTTTTTATAACCTTAAGTAATATCGGCGATTGTATATTAACCTTGCCTGCCCTAGATGCTTTAAGAGAGGCTTTTCCGCATGCAAAAATTACCTGTGTGGTGGGGCCAAGGCCAAGAGAGATCTTTGAAGGCAACCCCTTTATTGAGCGCACAATTGTTTTTGAGAAAAATAGCAGTTTAAAAGAAAAAATACGATTAATCAGAAGATTGAGTAGGGAAAAATTTGACCTCGTGGTGGATTTACGTAACAGTATTTTCGGGGTCTTTATACCGGCGAAGTATAAAATTTCCCATTTCTTGAAGATTCCGAAAGATATCCAGCATATGCGTGATAGGCATCTTTATAAAGTAAATAGCCTTTTGGCGAGAATGCAGCTGGGGCCGTCCAAGGACGTTAAGGAAACTACTCTTTTTATCCAGCCAAATGAACGGCTGCAGGTAAAAGAACTCATGGAAAAATCCGGTATTAACGCTCAAGATAAGGTAGTAGTAGTTTCTGTGGGAGCGAAGAGCCATATTAAAAGATGGCCTAAAGAGAAATTTGCCGAGCTGGTTACATATTTAATTCAAGATTTAGGTGTAAAAATAATTTTAGCCGGGGATAAAGAAGACCATCCGGTTGCAGAATATATTTTAAGGCGCTGTGGAGATTCCGTGATTGATTTAAGCGCAAGGACTTCTCTTGGCCAGTTGGCGTATCTATTGAAGCACGCGAGTTTACTCATTACCAATGATAGCGCAACTTTGCATATGGCTAGTTACATTAATTTGCCGGTGCTGGCGATTTTTGGCCCGACGAATGAAAAAAAATACGGCCCTTGGTCGGATATGAGCGCGTTTACAAAAAAAGATATTTTTTGCCGGCCTTGCGAAAAGGCGCAGTGTAGTTTCAAGACCCTGAACTGTACTTCTTTGGTTAAGGTTGGCGATGTTTTACGCCTGGCAAAGCAAATGCTAGTTGAGGCAGGGCCGTTTAAACTCGAAGATGATTATAAGCGCATCCTGGTTGTACGTACTGATAGGATCGGAGATGTAATCTTGTCTACCCCGGTAATTAAAGCGCTCAGGTATAAATATCCTCATGCCTATATCGCGATGATGGTGGGGCCACAAGCGAAAGATATTGTCGAAGGCAATCCCTATTTAGACGATGTGATTATTTATGATAAAGACGCAAAACATAAAAGTTGGCAGCGTTCGATGAGATTCACTCTTAATCTTAAAAAGAAGAAATTTGACCTGGCAGTAATTTTACATCCTACAAACCGGGTGCATCTGGTATCTTTTTTTGCCGCGATTAAGCGCAGGATCGGATATGACCGTAAGCTCGGGTTTTTACTGACTGATAGAATCCCGCATACCAAACAGTACGGGGAAAAACACGAATTAGAATATAATCTGGACTTGCTTAAGCCTTTGGGAATCGAGGTTGAGGATAAAAGTTTATTTATGCCGATAAGAAAAGAGTCGCAAGAATGGGTGGATGCGCTATTCCAAGAAGCAAAAATAAAAAACACGGATAAATTATTAGCTATACATCCTGGGGCGAGTTGCCCTTCAAAAATTTGGCCGAATAGCCGCTTTGCGGAAGTTGCGGATAGATTAATTGATAAATATGGGTTTAAGGTTTTAGTAGTCGGCGGCCCAAAAGACATAACTTTAGCAGAAAATGTAATAAAGCATATGTTGCATGAGGCGATTAATCTGGGAGGAAAAACTTCCCTCAGCCAATTGGCTAGCGTATTAAAAAGATGCCAGCTTTTCATTTCTAATGATTCCGGGCCGGTACATATTGGTTCGGCAGTGGGGGTACCGGTAATTTCTATCTTTGGCCGTTCGCAAAAAGGTTTAAGCCCAGAGCGCTGGGGGCCGGTAGGAGAGAAGGACCAGGTCGCGCATACGACTATCGGCTGTGTCGAATGCCTGGCGCATAATTGTATCAAAGACTTTGCGTGTCTAAAAGCCGTGACCACAGAATACGTTTTAAACATCGCGGATTCGATTTTGAAATAGATAACTTTTTTGCTGTGTGCATTTGCTCGCGCACGAAATTTTTTTCCGTGCACTACGGTTTACGCCTCACTTTCGGGCAGTATGCTTACGTCGGTCAACGCGGCCTTTCGTTCGGCGTAAATCCTTGTGCACTTTTGGAAAAAAATTTCTAATGTGCGCTCCCAAACGCTCACAGCAAAATTCAATAATTTAAAGGCTCCATTCGCTCGAACCCACGTCAAATTCATTTTATAAAGATGAATGATAATATTTCTAAAAATGATATTTTTTCAAATAAAGATTTAAGACAAGAATTAGAAATCAATATGTTCCTGGAAGCATATAATAAAAAATATAACGCAGATTTTAAAGTTTTTCAAAAGAGAGATAAGCCAGATTATTTTGTTAAAGATTCTAAAGGAGATGTGCTAGCAGTAGAACTTTCTTCAGTATATATGGATGATACTGTTGTAGCAACAGAACATAAAAAGGATAATACGATAGAAATTCCGTATGATTCAAGCACTCATCCGAATACTAGGGATAGGTATTTCGATAGAATCATCACTAAAATTGAAGAAAAGGCTAATAAGATTAAAAATGGTCAATACGTTACTCGTTATCCTATTATTCTATCGCTGTATTTAAATGACTAC
>JAQUNE010000042.1:0-1314 GCA_028717765.1 Candidatus Omnitrophota bacterium
ACTTCTTAATCTCTTCAATATTTTCCAGGATCAACTTAGCTTTGCCCAAGCCAAAAGAAAAAGGATACTTATCTTCCTCGTTTCTTTTGATCACAAGTAACGGCTTTCCCTTAAATTCGCTGCGTTCGATCATATTGCTCTCCTTTTCTATGCGCCTGGCTGGAGTCGAACCAGCAACGCCTAGCTCCGAAGGCTAGCGCTCTATCCATTGAGCTACAGGCGCGCTTAAACTATCTCGCACTTCTCTCCCAGCTCCTCTTTGATCCTCTCCAGCTTCTTCTTATCAACGGGAAAAATATCCGCATCAGCAGTAGTACGCACCGGAGAATTTAATTGGATCTTATCCGGTTTGATCTTCTCGATTACTTCTTGAAACTTTCTAATTTGTCTGATATCGTCGTTAACCCCTGACACCAGCATAATCTCCAGCCAAATTTCCTTTTTAAATTCCTTCCTTAGTTCGATTAGCCCGTTGATGACCTCTTCGATTTTTATATCCGCATGCGGCCGGTCAATTCTCTGAAAAACTGACATGGTAACCGCATCCAAGGAGGGAACGATTAGATCCGCGCTAAGAATTGCCTGTCGTATAGAACTATCGCTCAAAAGTGAAGCATTAGTAATTACGGCAATCGGCACCGGAGTAATTTTTTTAATCTCCTGGATTAATTTACCGATATTGATATTTAATGTCGGCTCACCCGAACCGGAAAAGGTAATATATTTTAATTCCGGAACTTCCTGGGAATGCTGCAGAAACCATGATTTTAATTCTTCTAAAATTTCATCTATCGCAATATAGTCTTTTTTCTCCAGTGTAACTTCCGTGGTCCGGCCCAACTGGCAATAAAGGCAGTCAAAACTGCATACCTTGTAAGGGGTAAGGCTTAATCCTAAGGATTTCCCTAAACGGCGGGAGGTTACTGGCCCATATATATATTTCATCTATTATACCTTTATATAAAAAATCCCCACCTCTTTAAATTGTACATAACTTTTTAAAAAAGGTGGGGAAAATTTATCTACTACTTTATTTCTACGATACAATTCTGCGTTCCGTAGGAATTAGGAACACAAGCCCTACAACCAGGATCATTCACCCATTGTCCATCAACGAAGAATTTATATTCATACTTTCCGGGTTTTAAATTTACCTTGACTGACCAATTGCCTCTTGGGTCTTTTCTGGCAGTTAATGCTTTAATATCCCAGTTATTGAAACTGCCGGCTAAGCTAACTCTCTTAGCTTTAGGTGCATTAAGCTTAAACATCATCGGTTTCATGCTGCTCATCCTGGCCATATTACCCTCCTTG
>JAQUNE010000042.1:1414-9831 GCA_028717765.1 Candidatus Omnitrophota bacterium
ATACTCTCTTCTTTATCTATAAAAAGTGTTTTGCCTGCCTCAATCGCCAAGCAAGCTGCCTTTGCCCTAATAAGATTCTTTATCGTACCCAAGCCTATAACCGGTATATCGAAACGGATATCCTGATTAGGCTTGCTTACCTTTACTACTACGATGCCGCCTCTTACCATTCTGCCTGCGCGGCGAATTAAATTATCTGTTCCTTCTAAAGCTTCCACCGCCACCACTGCTTTTTCTTTCACCGCTACTGTCTGGCCAATGTCTAACGCACCCATCTCCTTTGCCAGCGCTGTTCCAAAACGGATATCTTCCCACTCCATAAGCGTTGGCTCTTTCTTTGTCAAAACTCCTTTTTTCGGCAAATAGTCTTCAATAAAAAGTGTAGAATTTAAAAGTTCTAATCCGCAATCTTTTAACTGTCCGGCAACCGCGGAAAATATCGTATCTGCCTTTTTATCCTTGATCTGCTTAAGAATTGCTTTTAACTGGGGGGATTGATCTATTTCTTTACTAAAAAGCCGGCGGGGGCTAATCTGGCCTGCCATGACTATTCTTTCAACACCTTCGGATTTGAAGATTTCAAAGAGCCGGGAATAGTCTTTAAGATTGATCCAGAAGATTTTATCGACGAGTTTTTTTAATTTTGGCGAGGTATCGCCCCTGATCGCTATCGCCACCACGGAAAAACCTTTTTTTCTCGCAGCTTCTGAAAAAAGCAGCGGAAATTTCCTGTTTCCAGCGATCAGGCCGATTTTCTCCATACCTTTAATTATTCTAAATGGGTACGACAGGAACGGGTTACCCCTCTTTGGGAGTTCTTGACGAAATTGACCAGGTATGAAACTTCGTTACAGGGTTTTATTTCCTTTTCTATTCTTGCCAAAGCATGCTTGATTATAAGGCCGGAATTAAATAATATTTTATAGCATTGCTTTAAAAGTTCGATTACTTCCTTAGGCGTTGACTGGCGCCTTAAACCAATAAGATTTAAACCATAAACCCGGGCAGGATGTCCGTCACAGGTAGAAAATGGAGGAATATCCTGAACCACCTTGGAGCATCCGCCAACAATAGAAAGCTTGCCCATACGCACGAATTGATGTATTGCCACCAGCCCTCCCACTACCGCCCCGTCTTCAATCGTCACATGGCCAGCGAGGGTCCCATTATTGGCAAGCACACAATTATTACCCACGGCACAATCGTGGGCAACATGCGAATAGGCCATAAAAAGATTATTATTGCCAATAACAGTTTTTCCACCTTCGCCTGTGCCGGGGTTAAAGGTACAATATTCCCGGATAATATTATTTGCTCCGATCTTAAGAAAGGTTTTTTCGCCTTTAAATTTCATATCCTGCGGCTTGCTACCAAGAACAGCTCCGCTAAAAATTTCGCAGTTTGCGCCGATTGAGGTATTGCCTTCAATCACACAATGCGCGCCGATCTTTACTCCTGCTGCGATCTCAACAGTGTCCCCGATTAAGGTATGCGGCCCGACTTCAAGGTCCTTGGCTAATTTTGCTTTTTTAGAAACAATTGCGCTTGCATGTATCATTTTATTTTTACGATTCGACTAAAGCACACATAAAATCCGCTTCTGCTACTATTTTCCCGTCTACCAGCGCCTTGCCGAACACCTGCGCTGTCTTTGATTTTATTTTTCCTGCTTCAACCTGCAGTATCAACTGGTCACCCGGAACAACCGTTTTTCTAAACTTAATATTGTCTGCGGATAAAAAGAAGGCGAGTTTACCCCGGTTTTCCTCTGAAGCCAACATCATTACCCCGCCTACCTGCGCTAATGCCTCAAGGATCAAGACTCCGGGCATCACAGCCCTTCCGGGAAAATGCCCTTCAAAAAAATAATCATTGATCGTCACATTCTTAATACCTGTAGCGTGTTTTCCTTTTTCTAAAGCAATGATTTTATCGACAAATAAAAACGGCTGCCGGTGCGGCAGGATCTGTTTGATTTTTTCAATATCCAAGACCTCCCCATCTACGGGCGTAAACCCTGCGGAAACCCCTGCCAGAGCAGATCTTGTTTTCTGCTCTGCGATTTTTTTCACTAATTTAAGGTTCAAAGAATGGCCGCTTCTAATGGCGATCACATGCGCCTTTAAGGGAGACCCCAATAAATACAAATCCCCCAATAAATCCAGTATTTTATGACGGATAAATTCATCATCAAAACGTAAGGTATTCTTAACCACGCCGTTTTTTCCGACTACCAGCGTATTATCATAATTAGCGCCACAGCCTAATCCTTGGGACTGTAACTGTGCTGCTTCTTCTTCCAGGCAAAAAGTCCTTGCCGGAGCTAGCTGTGCCTTAAAAGCATCGGGGAGTATATTTACTTCCAAAAATTGCGTCTTAAGGTATGGATGTTTGTAATCCAGGGTATAAGAAATCTTTAAATCCGAAGAAGGAAAAGCGATAATATAAGAACCGTCCTCTTCGATAAAAACCGGCTCTTTGAGCGAAAAAAAACGGCGTTCTTTTTCCTGTTCTTTTATGCCGGCTTTTGCCAGAGCATCTAAAAAATTAAGCCCACTTCCGTCCATTCCCGGGACTTCATTGTTATCGATCTCGATATTAAGATTATCTATACCGGATCCGGCTAAAGCGGACATCAGATGTTCGATGGTTTGAATTTCAAAATTTTCCTGCCCAATAGATGTACGGCGTGGGCTGCGTGACTGAGAAAGCAAACTATTTATATCAGCTCTAATTTTTGGTTTCTGCGCTAGGTCCGTACGGATAAAATTTATCCCCTCATCGATTTGAGCAGGCTTAAAAACAATCTTGACCTTATTTGCGGTATGTAAACCCGCCCCGCTAAAGCTAATTTCTTTTGCTATTGTTTTTTGCTTTTCCATTTTATTTTTTTAATTTTGCTTCCAGTTCGGCGATTTTATTTTTTAACTGCGCAACTTGTTTATAGAGCTTAGGCAGGTTTTGTACGCAGGCGTTTACTTTTTTTGCGAGGATATGTGGCTTTGCCGGATATCCTGAAACAATAGTATTCGCAGGAACTGACTTAGTTACTCCCGCCTGTGCAGCGATAATCGCGCCGTCGCCAACAGTAATATGGCCGACTAATCCTGCCTGGCCAGCTAAAGTGGCTCCCTTGCCAATAGTAGTGCTTCCTGAAATTCCCGCTTGCGCTACAATAATCGAATTTTCACCGATTACCACATTATGGGCAATCTGTACTAAGTTATCTATTTTCGTTCCGTGGCCAATCAGAGTTTTATCAAAACGCGCGCGGTCAATAGTGACATTGGCGCCGATCTCTACATCATCCTCAATAATTACCGTACCAATCTGAGGGATCTTATGATGCATCCCCTTTATTGTAGCAAAGCCAAAACCATCTGAACCAATTACTGTCCCGCTATGAATAATCACGCGACTTCCAATAACTACTCTTTCCCGAATAGAAACATTAGGATAAATTAACGTCGCGCTGCCAATTTGCGCATGATGCCCGATAAAACAACCTGCATAAATAATGGTTTTATCGCCAATGGTAACATTGTCTTCGATCACCGCATAAGGCCCGATTGCTACACCGCTACCGGTTTTGACATTCTTACCTAATATTACACTGGGATGAATGCCTTGGGGATGGCTTACCTCATTAGGGGCAACCAAAGAAAGTATTTTAGCGAACGCCAGAGAAGGATCCTCTGTGCGGATAATTGGCTTTACTGCGCTCTCAATCTCTCGGGAAGTAATAATTGCCGAGGCCTGTGTTTTTTCAATAAAAGGGGCGTATTTCGGATTAGCAAGAAAAGTAACGTCACCCGGGCTAGCCTCCTTTATACCACAGACACCCGTAATAACAATTTTTTCATTGCCGACTATTTCACCATCAATCAGTTCGGCAATTTCCCTGAGAGTCTTTTTCATTATTTCTTGTATTCTTTATTCAAGATATCGATAACCTTATCGGTGATATCCATGCCTTTAGGCTGATAAGCTAAGGCCGCAGCATCAAAAACTAAAGTATACCCTTCTTTCGAGGCATATTTGTCAATTGCAGCCTTAATATCTTTAGAGAGTTCAATGGTTTTATCCACTTGCTCTTTACGTAAGTCAGACTGCTTTTCGCGTACCAAATCCTGTAAAGATTTAATCCTAGTCTCCAATTCGCTTCCCTTTGCTTCTTTTTCTTTGTCACTTAAAAGATTGATCTTATCCTGAAAGCCCTTAACTTCATTTCTTTTTTTATCAATTTCATCGGTAAAAGTTTTTTCTTTGTCTTCCAGTATTTTCATATATTCTTTGGCCTTGAGATACGCATCACCTACGCGGTCGATAGAAACATATCCGAATTTTTCCGCCGCCATAGCAACATTACTAAAAATGAACAACCCCAAAACCGCTCCTAACAACACTAATGTTACCTTTCTCATACATCCTCCTTGCCCACAAGGGCACACCCGCGCAAATCCACATAAGCGCGGGGTGTTATCATTAATACTAATTATTATTAGAATCCTCGACTAAAGCTAAAATGGAATTTGCCGCTTTTTTTGTTATCTTCTCCGGGAGCCTTATTTAAAGGTATGCCGTAATCAAGCATTAAAGGGCCAATTGGAGTTTTTACCCTAATTCCCAGGCCTAAGCCTGATTTAAAACCTCCGGAATTAGCCACGCCAAAAGCATTCTTCGAAGAACCAATATCAGCGAGCTTTTCCCAGGTATTACCTACATCATAAAAAGCGGCAAGCTTCAAAAAGCTAAATAAAGGATAAGTATATTCAATGTTTCCTATTAACATCGAAGCGCCGCCCAGCGGATCTTTAGTTACCGGGTCTACGGGGCCCACTTTTCTTTCATCATAACCTCTGATAGTAGAAGATCCACCGGTAAAAAATCTTTCAAATATAGGTACACGGGGGGTATTTTTATATGGATCAGCTAATCCTATCCTGCCCCTGAATTCCAAAACCGAGTTACGGGGCATAGGGAAATAATGGCTTGCCCGGCCAAAAAATTTCCAAAAATTCTTATCTCCGCCTAAAAACCCGCCTGCCCATTCAAAAGAACTGGTAACAAGATTACCTTTTGTGGTATCAAAAACATTATCCCGGCTGTCAAAGGTAAAAACCGGAGTAATACTATCGGTAACGTTGGTTCCGACTTCACTGCGTAAATCATCGGTAGCGTTATCATCAATATTGCTGATCTTAACCTTATCATAACGATACGAAAGATCGGCCCTCATATATTCGCTGAGTTCTTTTCCCAAACGCACATCGCCACCGGTGGTTTTCTCATCATACCCATAACCAACATCCGTATCTTTACTATGCTTACTTTGATATGCGTCAAATCCCGAAGTAATCGGATAATCAAATGTCCATGGCTCGGTAAAACTTAGATCATAACCATTACTTACCGAACCGAAGGAAGCACGGAATTTTAAATCCTGGCCGGCTCCGGTAAAATAGGGGAAATTTGTCCAATCAAAATTCTTTTGTTCAACTTCCGCAAATCCCACAAATTGGTCTACCGTGCTATAACCGCCGCCAAAACTAAATGATCCGGTTTTTGCCTCTTTCACATCCACAACCAAATCTTTCTTATCGGCTGAAGAGGTCTCTTGCGTATCATAACTTACTTCATCAAAAAAACCAAGATTCTGCAAACGCTCTTTACTGCGCCTAAGTTTTTCTCCGTCAAATCTATCTCCAGGCCTAATTCTTAACTCGCGCCTGACCACGATGTCTTTTGTTTTAACATTGCCCCTTACTTTAATTTTATCCACATACATGATTTCGCTTTCTGTAATATTATAAGTAATATCGATCCGCCCGCTCTGGGAATTAAGGGCTGTTGTTTCCTGAATTTGCGCTGCGATATATCCGCGGTCAAAATATAAACTCAACATACTGGAAATATCCTGCTTCATTGACTCTTGGCTAAAGACCTTTCCGGGTGTAGCATCTTTTAATTTGGCTAAAAGATCTTTTTCGGAAATATCCTTATTGCCCGACAAAGTCAAATTACCAACTAAATATTTTTTTCCTTCTTTTATGTGGATAGTAATATAAATCAAATATGGCTTTTTGGCATCGGCCTTGGTATCATAATCCACACTCACATCAGTGTAACCATTCTTACGATAAAACGATTTGATGCGCTCCATATCTTCTTTAAGCACTTCTTCTTTTATTACCCCAGCATTAAAAAGCCAGCCTATCTTAGTTTTGATTAATCTTAAGATGTGGTCCCTAGAGAAGGCGTGATTGCCTTCGATAATAATATCCTTAATCGCAACACGCCTACCTTCCGTGATATTAAAGAGCACCTTTGCTTTATTGGTTTCTTTATCGATATCAACCTTGTATTCTATGCTCGCCTGGTTATAACCAATTTTTTCGTACATTTGTTTAAGGATCTTTATATCTTCGGATAAATTAGGATAGTCCAAATACTGCCCTTCTTTTGATTTCAATGATTCCTTAATCTTCTCTTCTTTTGTGGTAATGCGCATAATCCCTTCAAAGGCAATCTTTTCGATCAGCGGCCTTTCTGAAACAGCAATAAGAATTTTTATTCCGTTCTTATAATCCTGCGTATCAATTTTAATATCGCTAAAATACCCCAAAAGATAAAGCCGTTTTAAATCGTCACTCACGACATTTTCCTGATAAGGAGCGCCGATCTTGCTCTTCATCTTGGAAATAATCGTATTGGTACTGATAGACTTATTACCTTTGACATCAATACCGGTGACTAGCTTGACTTCTGTGGCCCCGGGGCTAGTTTCAGGGCTTTTCGTAACGGTTTCTTTATTGCTCACAACGGATTTTTCAACCGAAGATGGTTCCTGCGCAGATAATGGTAGATTTATCAGAGATATTAAGCCAAGGGTTGCAAGAAATAAAATTAAACGTCTATACATTAGGAAATATTATATTGCATTTATTTATGAGAATCAACACTTTTATTCTATCCGGCTGATATTTTCGAACCGGGTATACTCTTTGATAAAGGTCAATTTTAAAGAACCCACTGGGCCGTTACGTTGTTTGGCAATGATAATTTCCGCGGTCCCTTGATTATCCGGAGTAGGGCTATAATATTCCTCCCTTAAAATCAACACTACCACATCCGCATCCTGCTCGATTGCCCCGGATTCCCTAAGGTCAGAAAGCTGCGGGCGATGGTCATTGCGTGATTCTACTGCCCGGGAAAGCTGGCTAATGCCAATTACCGGCACACTTAATTCACGTGCTAGCGCCTTTAAAGAACGTGAGATTTCAGAAATCTCCTGTTGCCTATTTTCAATACTTTCTGATCCACGCATCAACTGCATATAATCCAGGATAATCAATTCTATATCATGATGCGCCTTAAGCCTACGTGCCTTGGCGCGTAATTCCATCACCGAGATTGCCGGCGTATCATCAATATAAATCGGCGCTTCAGATAATTTTCCCGCAGCAGCAGTTAACCGCGGCCAATCCGAAGTTGATAAATAACCGGTCCTTACTTTATGCGCATCGACCTTGGCATGGGAACAAAGCATTCTTTGCACCAGTTGCTCTTTCGACATTTCCAAGCTAAAGATTGCCGTAGGTACTTTTTCGATCACACCGGCATATTCCGCGATCCCCAAGGCAAAAGCACTCTTACCCATTGAAGGCCTACCAGCAATTATGATTAGATCCGAAGGCTGCAACCCAGAGGTCTTCATATCAAAATCAATGAACCCCGTAGGTACGCCCGTAACATGCTCTTTTTTCTGATAAAGCCTATCTATAGTTTCAATGGAGCCTTTAATAATTTCCTTAAGCGCAATATAGGTACCGTGATGCCTTTTATCGCTCACCTCAAAAACCAATTGCTCGGCATTATCCACTAATTGGTCAATATTGCCCTCTGAGGTGTAACAAAGAGAAACTATCTTTGTGGCATTATTGATCAGCGACCTTAAAATACTTTTATCCCTAACAATCTTTACATAATGGCTGATATTGGCGGCGGTAGGAACGGAATTTGCCAAAAGGGTAAGGTAACTTACCCCTCCAATTTGCTCGACTAACCCTCTTCTTTTTAATTCGTCGGTCAGCGTAATGATATCAACTGCTTTATTCGCGTTAAAAAGATCAATGATCGATTCAAAAATCCTTTGGTGGGAATCTTTGTAAAAAGAATCGGTCTTTAAGGTCTCCAAAGCCACAGAAATGGCTTCTTCGTCAATGAGTAGAGACCCTAAGACTGCCATTTCAGCGTCTATGTTTTGCGGTGAGATTTTTTCCAGGAGTGCTTCGGTCATATTATTTCTTCACGATCCAGATCTTTACTTTTGCATTTACTTCCGGATGCAACCTAATAGCAACTTCATAAATTCCCAATGCTTTTATCGGCTCATCTAACAATATACAATTTTTGTC
>JAQUNE010000043.1 GCA_028717765.1 Candidatus Omnitrophota bacterium
GTCGTGGTAAAAGACGGTATCCTGCAGCAGGTAGCGGACCCGATTAATATCTACGATTTTCCAAAAAATAAATTCGTTGCCGGATTTATCGGTTCTCCTCCCATGAATTTTATGCAGGGGAAATTCTTTAAAAAAGAGGGCCGGATCTTTTTTGATGAAGGGAAAATTATTGTAAAAACCGTAGAAGATATGAATAAGCAGTTGACACCCTATATTGGCCGTGAGGTAATTTTAGGGGTACGTTCCGAAGATATCTATGATAAGTTATTTGTTTCCGATGCCCCCGCAGAGAATATTGTAAGAGTTAAGTGCGAGGTTATAGAACCTATGGGGTCAGAGGTCTATCTTTATCTATCCACTGGTAAGCACACCTTTATCGCGCGCGTCGGAGCACATGACCGGCCGCAGGTAAATCAGGATATGGATCTGGTTTTCGATATGAGCAAGGTGCATTTCTTTGATAAAGATACAGAAGAAAGAATTATATAACCTTATTTTTTTCCCATCCACCGGAAAAGTTTTCTTTGCTTTTCTTCTTGCCAACTTACTAGTTATTTTCTTCCAGCTCAGGTCGTATTTTAATAAAAAAAATATTTTGAAATTAAAGATAGGGGACCTACGTGAGAAGATAAATATCCTGCGTGATGAGAATTCCCGCGATTTAAAAGCCCGGCTCGCCCTTCAAGAAAAAATAAACCGCTATAAAAGCCTGAAAAGTGTAATTGAAAAAATAAACCAGAGCCTTGATACTGATTTTCTCGCGCATGCTTTAGTGGACGAGGTGTTTTCTTTAGTTGCTAAAAATAAAGGGACGGTTCTTTTGTATCTTGTTGAAGAGGCAAGCCATAAACCGGTACTTTTTAAGAGTAGAAAAGCAGATGAGCGCTCAATTATTAAGGCTAAGGAAGGCGACGTCTTTGATTTTTGGGTGTTAAGGCACGCCAGCCCTCTTTTAGTAGAAAATATCAGTAAGGATTTTCGTTTTGACCTGGGGAAACTTAAATCACAGGATTTTAGGCCAGTATCTTCATTGATCAGTGCGCCGCTCATCAGCCAACACCGTTTATTGGGTATAATCAGGATCGATAATCATCAACCAGAGGCTTACTCTCAGGATGATTTAAGGCTTTTGTCGGCAATTTCTGATTTTGGCGCGGTGTCTCTGGAAAACGCTGAACTTTTCCGGAAAAGTAAAGAATTGGCAATTCATGATGCACTTACCGGGCTTTATACTAAAGGTTACTTTTTAGAACGGCTCAAAGAGGAAGGCAAGCGGGTAACGCGTTCACATACAGCGCTTTCTTTACTCATGCTTGATATCGATTTCTTTAAAAATTACAATGACAAATTTGGGCACACAGCCGGTGATATCGTCTTAAAGAAGCTCGCCCTTTTAATGGAGGATGAACTTAAAGATTATAATCCGTTTATCGGCCGTTTTGGAGGTGAGGAGTTTTGCATATTACTTGACCGGATAGAAAAAAGTCGGGCCTTAGAGATTGCCGATAAACTTTGCAAAAAGATTTCTCAGGCAAAGATAGTCTTAAGAAGGCAGGAAACTAAATTCAATGCTTCGATTGGCGTTGCTACTTTGTTTGATGATGCTTCTAGCGAGGATGAGCTGATTTTTAAGGCTGATAAAGCCTTGCTTGCGGCAAAACAACAGGGAAGGAATAGAGTTGCTGGTGCTTAAAGAAATAATCACCCCGGTATTCTTATTGATCTTAAGCGTTTTACTTTTTATCCTGTTTAAACGCACACTCGCACAACGCCTCTTAGGGGTTAAAAAATCTTATTCTGATATTTCAGCTAAATTTTTGGGATTATCGCGGGAAAGCCGTAGGCTAAAAGACGAAAACCAAGATTTAGAAGATAAGGCAAATGAAAAAATCGCCCTTTTTGATATTACCAAAGAAATTTGTAAATCTTTAGATCCGGATGTTCTCTTTAGTTCTTTTAAGGAAAATATAGGGCGGTATTTACAGATTGGAGACTGTAAATTTTTCCAAGGAGAATTTGACCAATCGCTTTATAGAGGTTATATAATTTTTCCTTTAGAAATTGACCAGCAGACAGTAGGCTACTTAGCAGCTAAAGATGTGAACGAAGAAGGCAGGGAAAAGTTTTATATCTTATCCCAGCAATTCCTTTTAGGAGCCAAGCGGGTCTGGCTGTATAGAAAACTTCAAGAACTGGCTATTTTTGACAGCCTTACTGGGATATTTAGCCGGAGATTTTTTCTTGAAAGGGCAGAAGAAGAATTAGCGCGCTCCAAGCAGTTTGGTTTGGATTTTTCTTTTTTCATGGTTGATGTAGATTATTTTAAGGGATACAATGACCGTTATGGGCATTTGGTGGGGGATGTGATCTTAAAAGAAGTTTCCAGAATAATTAAGGAAAATATCCGTCAGATTGATCTTGCCGGTAGGTACGGAGGAGATGAATTTCTCTTGATCCTTACTGAAACCGACCGGCAAGAAGCGGAATTTGTCGCAGAGCGTATCCGTAAAGCTATACAGGATAAAGTGATTAAGGCCTACGATGAGGATTTGAATGTTTCGGTGAGTATTGGAATTTCTTTTTTCCCCAAGAGTGCTTTGGAGTTAAGGGGTCTGATTGAGGATGCGGATCAGGCTTTATATCAGGCCAAAGAGTCCGGCAGAAACAAGGTGTGCATTTTTTCCTAAACATATCTCTTGCAAAGCAAATCATTTTAGGATAAAATACAAAAAATATGGTAAAAAATTACATCATTACAATTGACTTAGGTGGTACTAATCTAAGGATCGCTCTTTTAAATTTAAAATACCGCATTATTGCCAAGAAAGTCTTAAGTACGCGCAGATTCCACAAAAAAGAAAGCCTGATTTTGGCAATTGTGGAATCGGTGAAAGACTTTTTGAAATCCAGTAATTTATCAAATCGACAGATCCTTGGGCTTGGGTTGGGTTTACCTGGCCCGATTGATGCAGAAAAAGGATTGGTGCATTTTTTTCCCAATATCCCGGGATGGAAAGAAGTCCATCTTAAAAGTATCCTGCAAAAAAAATTAAACCTACCGGTCTTTCTAGATAATGACGCAAATCTCATGGCTTTGGCGGAATATAAATTAGGCGCTGCCCGTGGGGCGCGCAATGCTTTATGTCTCACGTTAGGTACGGGTGTGGGCGGAGGAATCATTATTGATGGAAATCTTTATCGCGCAAGTTCTTTCGCTGCTGGAGAAATCGGCCATTTGCCAATTAATGAGCATGGGCCAAAATGTAATTGCGGAGGGGTTGCCTGCTTAGAAGCCTATATCGGCAACAATAGAATTAAGGCGATGGCGCGAAAAATATTCAAGCGCGAAATTTCTTTAGAAGAGCTGAGTAATTTAGCGCAAAGGAAAAATAAAAAAGCAAAAGGAATTTGGTTAGAGGTAGGAAAGCATTTGGGCGTAGCCCTGGTTGGAGTAGTGAATCTCTTAAATCCTGATTGTATTGTGATTGGCGGAGGTGTGGCCAATGCAGGAAAAATCTTATTTGACCGGGTCAAAGAAATTGTGGCAAAGCAGGCTATGGCTACCCAAGCAAAGCATGTGAAGATATTTAAGGCCAAGTTAGGTAGCGATGCCGGGTTAATTGGAGCTGCCGTTTTGGTAAGGCAGGGGTAGTTAATAAGAAAAGGCGTAAGGATGAAAATTTTTATCGATACAGCCAGTGTGCGTGATATAAAAGAAGCGGTTAATTTGGGAGTAATTGATGGGGTAACCACGAATCCGACATTAATTGCCCGTGAGAACCGGCCTAGCCAAGAGATCTTAAAAGAAATTTGTGCGTTAGTTTCTGGCCCGGTAAGCGCTGAAGTGATTAGCGTTGAATCTGAAGGGATGATTAAAGAGGCCCGGCAGCTTGTAAAGATCGCCAAAAATATCGTGATAAAAGTTCCGTTGATTAAAGAAGGGCTTAAGGCAGTAAAAATTTTAGCGCAAGAAGGAATAAAAACTAATGTTACCTTATGTTTTTCTCCTTCTCAGGCCTTATTTGCGGCAAAGTGCGGCGCTGCTTATGTTTCACCGTTTATCGGCCGGCTGGATGATATTTCTCTTTGCGGGATGGACCTCATCCGGGATATTAAATTAATTTACGCTAATTATAATTTTAAAACAGAGATTATTGTTGCTTCGGTGCGTAACCCCATGCATGTAGTAGATGCGGCAAAAATCGGCGCTGATATAGCAACTGTGCCTTTTGCAGTTATTGAACAACTGATCAAGCATCCTTTAACGGATATCGGTGTGGCAAAATTCCTTGATGATTATAAGAAGATCCCGCATAGTTAAATCATGCCTAAAAAAACTGTGAGAAATATTCTTCGTTGTTTACCAGTTTTCATATTTTTCTTAATCTTTTCTCCAGGATTGTTATTTGCAAAGGATCTTTCCAGTATTTTGCCTAAGAGTGAAAAGCCTGCTGTTGAAAAAAATACTAAGGCAGAGCCTTTGATTGTTAATGCGGATAATGTCGAATATTCCACGGAAAATAAGGTATTTAGCGCTTCGGGTAATGTCATAGTAATTTTTCAGGATACTAAGCTTTCTTGTGATAAATTAAGCTTAAATTCACAGACTAAAGAATGCCAGGCCGAAGGAAATGTGAGAATGGAAGATTTAAGAGGCACTATTGAAGGCTCAAAATTAATTTATAATTTTGATAAACATGCCGGAACGATCTTTGATTCTCAGTTTAGGGCCAACCCGTTTTTTGGTAAAACAGAAAAATTGTACAAGGTTAGTGACGCGGAATATGTTTCCTCCCGGGGCTATATGACTACTTGTAGCTTTGACAATCCGCATTGGCGGATGAAGACAAAAAAGATGGATATTTTTCCGGGGGATAAAATTCAGGTAAAAGATGCTACGGTCTATGTGAATAAATTACCCTTATTATATATGCCACAATATACCCGAAGCTTGCGTGAGCCGTTAATGAAAGTTCAGGTAATGCCGGGAACCTCAAAAACCTGGGGGCCTTTTATGCTTACTGCCTGGCGGTATAATCTTACAGAAGATATTACCGGCAGGATCTATGTTGATTACCGCTCAAACTTTGGCATAGCCGAAGGGCTTGGGACTAATTATGATTCTAAGGATTTTGGTAAAGGGGATTTTAAATTTTATTATACGCAGGAAAGAGATAAGTCCAATGATGTAAATAAAGAAGATGTAAATGTCCCTAAGGTATTCCAAAGGTATCTGGTGCGCCTGCGCCATAAATGGGATGTTGATGAGCGGACCAATGTAGTTGCTGAATACCATAAGATCACCGATTCGAAACGCGCGCTTATGGGCAATACTTTTAATTTCCTCAAGGATTATTTTCCCCGAGAATATGAAACCGACCAGCAGCCACTTTCTTATGTTTTAATGCACCACGCCTTTGCTTATTCTAATATTGACGTACTTTTACAGCCGCGGGTAAATACCTGGTTTTCTCAGGAAGTGAAAATGCCGGAAATAAAATACAATATGCCAAGCCTGCAATTTGGCAATTTATTATTTTATTTATCCGATGCAACTTCATTTGTCTCTCTAAAGCAAAAATTCGCATCCCCTGCGGATAATAATGACAAAGCAGTAAATAGCTTTTCCACTAATCACAGGCTTTCCCGGCCTGTAAAGATAGCTTTTCTAAATTTTAACCCGTTTGTCGGCAGCCAGCAGAATTTTTCCGATGAAGGGGCATATGGGTCTACTTTGACCAATATTTTCTCGGGAGGTACGGACGCCAGTACTAAATTTTATAAAATCTATAACTGGAAAACCAAGTCCTTAGGGCTGGATATTAACGAACTAAGGCATATTATTACTCCGACAGTTAGTTATACCTATAGTAATAGCACGGGTTCGAAAGTCGATGAGCTGGAAATCGGCGGGCATCGCTCTACAAGAAGTTCGATCGCGACATTGGGCCTGGAGAATAAATTACAGACCAAAAGAAAAGGCCAAAAGACCGATCTTGCTGATTTAAGGGTTGCTAGTGCCTATAATTTTAGGACTACAGGTACAAAGGGCCAGCTCTCTGATTTTCTGGTTAATCTGGAGCTCTATCCTTATTCCTGGCTGAGCCTGATTTCTGACGCTACTTATAAGACTAAGCAGGGGTATTTTTCTACAGTTAACTATGACGTGAACTTTAATTTTGGCATTGATCGTTCTTTTGGGTTTGGGCAGCGTTATCAACTTAAAGGAAACAACGAAATAACTTACCAATTTAGGTGGCGTTTGAATCCAAAATGGAAGTTTTCTATATTTCAAAGAATTAACCGGGGAAGCGAAACTGCGGCAAAAACCGGGTTAAGAGAGCAGGAATATTCTATTTCCCGGGATTTTCATTGCTGGACCGTAGATTTGAACTATAATACTACGCGCGGTAAAGGCGACCAGATCTGGCTGATCTTCAGGCTGAAAGCATTCCCAGAGTTAGAATTTGAGTTTAATAAGAATTATCATGCTCCGAGGCCGGGTTCGCAATCAGAGCCGAATATGTAATTTACCGCATAAAATGGAGTGATATTAAAATGAATATTTCAATCGTAGGATCGGGATACGTAGGTTTAGTCACCGGGGTCTGCCTGGCGGAATTAGGCAATACAGTGATTTGCCTTGATAACGATAAGAAGAAGATCGGCAACCTGAAAAAAGGCATTGTCCCTATATTTGAGCCGGGGCTGCATGAATTAATTGCCAGCAATGTTAAGCAGAAGAGGCTTAAGTTTACTTCTAATTTAAAACAGGCTGTGCATTCTTCGGAAATTATTTTTATCGCAGTTGGTACGCCTGCAATGAATAATGGCGAGGCAGACCATATTGGTATTGAGAACGTGGCACGCAACATTGCCATAAACATGCCTGATTACCGGCTGATTGTCGAGAAATCTACAGTCCCCGTGGAAACCGGAGAATGGGTTAAACATACCATTCAAAATAATATCAAAGGTAAGATTAAATTTGACGTTGCTTCCAATCCGGAATTCCTACGTGAGGGCCAGGCGATCAATGATTTTATGCATCCTGATAGGATAGTTATCGGGGTGGAATCAGAAAAAGCAAAGAATCTTTTAGTTAGCCTCTATAAGCCTTTAGGTGCGCAATTAGTAATTACGGATATTAAATCAGCGGAGCTGATTAAACACGCTTCTAATTCATATCTTGCCGCAAAAATCTCTTTTATTAATGCGATATCGCAGATCTGCGAAAAAAGCGGAGCAGATGTGGTGGAAGTAGCCAAAGGCATGGGGCTGGATAAAAGGATCGGCCCGGGTTTTTTGAATGCCGGAATCGGCTACGGGGGGTCATGTTTTCCAAAAGATGTTGACGCCTTTATTACAATTTCCGAAAAATTAGGCTACAATTTTGAATTACTAAAAACAATTAAAAGAATTAATCAACAGATGCTGGAGTTTTTTCTGCAGAAAATTAAGAATAATCTCTGGATTATCAAGGATAAGACTATTGGGATCCTGGGGATTTCTTTTAAGCCCAATACCGACGATATCCGTAATGCCCCATCATTAGAAATTATCAAAGCTTTGCAGGATGAAGGCGCTAAAGTTAAGGCGTATGACCCGCAAGGCGCAGCAAAGGCAAAAGAAATATTAAAAGGAGTGGCCTTCTGTAGTGATTCTTACGCCGTAAGCAAGGGGGCAGATTGTTTGTTGATTTTGACTGAATGGGACGAATTTAAGGAACTTGATCTTCTAAAGATCAAGAAACTCATGCGGCATCCTTTGGTTATTGATGGCCGTAATATTTACGATCCGGTAAAGCTTAGCAAGATGGGTTTGAAATATATCGGAATCGGCAGAAGCGCAAATTTTAAGAGGTAGAAAGATGGGGACTCAACTAAGGGATTTTAAACAGAAAATCGCACAAAAGAAATTTAAGATAGCAGTTGTAGGGCTAGGATATGTCGGGCTGCCATTGGCACTTGAATTTGCCAAAAGAGGCATAGAAGTCTCCGGTATTGACGTGGATAGGCACAGGATCAGCCGTTTGGAGAAGAAAGAATCCTATATTACCGATATTAGTGATAAAGAATTAAGGCAGGTATTGGCCTTGGGGCATTTAAGCTGCAGCCATGAGTTTAGCGCTTTAAAGACCGCCGATGTGATCATTATCTGTGTTCCTACGCCACTAAAGAGGAAATATCATCCGAACATTTCATTTATCCGTCAGGCAGTTAAGGCGATTTCTGGGCATCTAAAAAAAGGAAGCCTGGTAATTTTAGAGAGCACAACTTATCCTGGTACCACTGAGGAAGTGATTTTGCCCTTATTGGAAGAGCGCAATCGTAAGCATAATCAGGATTTTTATTTATCATTTTCTCCGGAAAGAATCGATCCGGGCAATCAGCAGTATCCGGTACATAAAATTCCTAAAATAGTCGGCGGGTTAAGTAAAGAAGCCACAGAATTGACAGTGTTGGTGTATAGGAATATCATTGAAAATGTAGTCGCGGTATCTTCTACCAGGGTGGCAGAATTTGTAAAATTACTTGAGAATACCTTTCGTTTAATTAACATTGGGATGATCGATGAAATGGCAATGATGGCGCATAAAATGGGGGTGGATATCTGGGAAGTGATCAAGGCTGCCTCTACAAAGCCGTTCGGGTTTATGACTTTTTATCCCGGGCCGGGAGTCGGCGGACATTGTATTCCTAAGGATCCGCTTTATCTATATTGGAAAGCCAGGCATCACGGTTTTAAATCCCGTTTTATCAAATTAGCTTCTGATGTGATTCATTTTATGCCTGGATATGTGGTCTCGCGGATGGGTGAGATCTTGAGAAAAAACGGTAAAGATATCGCTAAGAGCCGAGTATTAGTTTTGGGTGTTACTTATAAAAAAGACGTGCTGGACCTGCGTCAATCTCCGGCATTGGATGTCCTTGAGATATTACTAAAAAACAATATCTCTGTTTCATATTATGATCCTCTGGCGCCGTACCTGAAAATGAACCATCTTTTTAACCTGGAATCAATCAAGTTGGATAGTAAAAATCTCAAAAAATTTGATTGCGTTTGTATTCTTACAGATCATTCGTCGGTAAATTATGATTTTGTTTTGAAGCATGCGCGACTGATTTTTGATACGAGGAATGTATATAAGGGGAAAACCGATAAAAGAATAGTAAAATTATAATTTAGCGATGAAGAAAATTTTAGTTACAGGCGGAGCGGGGTTTATCGGTTCGCACATTGTTGAAGCGTTAGTCAAAAAGAAATACGCTGTGCGGGTGCTGGATAATTTTTCCAGCGGTAAATTAAAAAATTTATCCGCAGTGAGCGGGAAAATCGACCTTCTTAAAGCAGATATCCGTTCTAAAAACGCCTGTTTAAAAGCTACGAAGGGTGTTGATGTAGTATTGCATCAGGCCGCTTTAAGGAGCGTGCCTAAATCTTTGCATAATCCCCGGGAGTATAACGAAGTAAATATCCAGGGTATGCTTAATTTGTTAGAGGCAGCGGTACAAAACCGGCTAAAGAGCTTTGTTTTTGCGTCTTCAAGCTCTATCTACGGAGAAACGAAGAATTTTCCTGAGAAAGAAAATTTTTTACCGCAGCCAATTTCTCCTTACGCTCTTACCAAGCTTACAGGAGAGCATTACTGTAAGATGTTTAATCTGCACTATAAATTGCCTAC
>JAQUNE010000044.1 GCA_028717765.1 Candidatus Omnitrophota bacterium
AAACCAGGGACAGCGACCAATTATTCCCACCCGTCGTCCCGGTTTGTTTGGCTTTTGTATTTTTCTTCTGGTGGGCACACATAAAAGCAGCCTGGCAGAGGTTTTGGAGAAGGGGGGCACCTCAGGCAACGTCCCCGGTTGTTCAGTTACCATCTCTCGAAGAGCTCCGGGATTTTTATCGCAGATTTAATCAGCGGGGAGTTTTGGTTGTGGGCAATACACAAGTTACAATGAGCTATGCTTCATCTAGGCCGTTAGTCCGCACAACTTTAGTAAATATTATTAACCATTTAGGAGATCGGCCGTTAACTATTCTTTCTTTAGGATCTGGAAGAGGGGAGCTAGAAGAAGCATTACAGAATGCTGGCCACATTGTTTTGGGGGTAGAATTAAGTGAAGAGAATGCCGTTTATGCGCGTGCACGCACAGTAGAAACGATTGTTTGTGACGCACATGAGTTTGATTTAAGAAAAAAATTCAGGATAGTGCTGTTGTCTGAATCCATAGGCCATATGAGAGAGCCGGAAATTTTACTGGTCGCAAAAAAGCATTTAGAAAAAGAAGGCAGGATAGTTATTACCAGTGAAGTAATCGGGGAGGGTTCGCGGGTGAATTTTCCCGAAACCCTATATTATAATCGTAGTAAATCAGAGATCAGTAAGGATATAAATGGCGCGGGCTTAATTTTAGAACGCATATTTCCGTTAATTGTCGGTGAAGATCGGGATGGAGAGCTAAGAAAATTATATGTTTTCGTAGCTAAGCATCCGGCGCAGCCCGGCCAGGAATCTCAAAGGGTGGTACCTGAGGCAACGTCCCCGGATGGTGCCAAGCCGCGGCAGGGAAAAACTGCTGTTGAGGTTGCGAAACGTTTCGCTGCTTTAAAGCAAGTGCATTTTCCCGGTTTTCTCCCCGTCGATAAAAATAACATTCCAGAATGGGTATCTCAGGTTTTAGAATATTACCGTAAAATTAATCCGCAGAGAGCAGAATTTCTGGAAGGTTTAATTAAGCATAAAGGCCGCCTGAGTTTTGGCCCGGATGAAGAAAATGTTTTTTACGGAGCAAATAACCAGGATCCGCTTAAGCCAGTTATTCTTATTGCTACTAATTGCGAACATTGCCTTGCTGCTACTTTGGTGCATGAAATCGAAGCGCTGCATGGCAGAAGCCATGAGCAGGCAATTGATGAGGAAAAGAAATTTATTGAAGCCCAGATTGTGGAAGTAGACGGTAAAACAGGCTACGGCCTCTTCGTGCGCGATCTTCAGCAGGGATATACCCAAGCCACTTATAACTCGCCATTCTTTAGGTATACCGCTGACACCGACGGTCTGGGCCGTTACAAGTTATATTTCGAAAAGCAAAAAGAACAGATTGCTACAGGTAAAGGGGCGCGCTCTCAAATTACGATTATCAGAAAATATGATCCTTTAAGCGTAAAAATCGAATATGAAATCATCCGCCATGACGATACTGCTTTGCGCAGTGAATTTTTGCTCTTGCCGGAGGCGCAATTAGGCCGCGCAACCTTGGTTTCCTATAAGGAAGTGGTAGCGAATCACCTTACGCAGGTAGAAAATATCGATATTAATGACCCTGAGCAATTTTTCGCGCTTACCTATACTGATGAGGTAAAAAGCGAGCGAGGCGTATATTCATTTAAGATTAATAAGCGGCAATATTATGTTCCTAGTGGTGCTCAAGGTATTTGCCCACTTACTGTTGCGCGTAGGTATAATGCGCCGAGTAAGAGGATTGAATATGTCTTTACCCGTCATGACCCCACAGGAGATATTGAAAAAACTTTTTGGCTGGAGTGGAGCCAGGAGCGCGGGCATTGGGTATTTGTTGCGCCAAAGTCTTTTCTCGAGGTACATCTGGCCCAGCCGGAAAACGCAGCAGATATTAATGACCCTGCCAAATATCCAGCCTTTGCCTATGAAGAACAAATTGATAAAGCAGACGGGTCATATTTCTTGACCATCGGGGAAAAGGAATATCGGGTGCACACAGGAAAAGAAGCGCCTTGCCGCATCACGATAGAACGCAGGTTTGCTGCAGAAGAACAAAAAATTGAGTATGTCTTTACTCGCGACGATGCTCCAAAAACCAAAAAGGTCTTTCGTTTGGCCTGGAGCCAGGAGCGCGGGCATTGGGTATTGGGACTTTTTAATAAAAGGTTATTAATCCGAGGGGTAATGGAGGAGCATCTTGGCCAACCGATGGACTGTCCGGATATAAATAACCCGGAGAGATTTACTGCTTTTGAGCATGAGGGAAAAATAAATAATCTAGACGGAGTTTATTACTTGAGCATCCACGGCCATTCTTATCAGATTTATACCGGTAGGTCCGCGCCTTGCGCAGTTACTATCGCGCGCAGGTTTAATTCAACGAGCAAAGAAATCGAGTATGTTTTTACCCGTCATGATGAAGGAAATATCCGTAAGGTCTTTGATGTAAAATGGAGCGATACGCACGGGCACTGGGTATTAGAGAGCCTGGAAATAACAACACCACAACCCGCGCCAATTGCCTTAAGCCCGTATCCGGAAATCGCAGCTTACATTGAACATTGTAAAGGATTTAATGAGCAAGGCATCATGGTAATAAACATGCTTCAATCTCCGGAGAGGATTATTCTTAACATGGCTGCGCAGAGGCCAGCTGTTCAGGAAAAAATCATAAAAATAATCTCTGATATCCCGGGAAAGATTCTTCTTGTCGGGCCTGACCGGGGAGTAGTGGCAGCTGCGCTGAAAAGTAAGAGGAAGCCAGGAGGAAGAGAAGTGTTGGAAGTCGATGCCAGCGCGGAAAATATTCAATACGCAAGGTCCCGTAATGTCGAAGCGCAAGTTGTCGATCCGTATAATATGGGATTAGCCGCGGAATTTAGTCCGGTTTGGGTTTCAGAATTTATTGGCTATACAAACTTACCGAGGTTATTTCAAAGCTTGGCCAGTTGTACGGCATTAGGCGGATACCTTATGATTACGGATTATGAATTTGCTGCTTTTGACCCAACGCATGATTTTGAGAAAACTCAATACCAGCTACATAAGCGCTGGGAGGTGACGGCTAATTTGCCAGCAGCTGGTTTTCGGTTGCTCTATATTATACCTATATTTATGGGAAACGACAAAAGCGGTTCGCCGGTAAATTTATTGATATATATGGCACAACGAGATTTACCTCGACGCACAGGAAAAAATTGAGGAATTTAACCATATTTAATTTCAACTGGTTACGTAATAATTATTTCTTGACTTTATAAAAACTAGCGCTAAAATAAATAATAGGTGAGGAGGTGAAATTATGTTAAACGAAGGATCGCAAGACAGAAGGGTATTTGAACGATTCTCCGCGAGCATCCCAGTGAGATTTTTAGACACGAATGCGAATCAGGAAGGCTTTGCTCAGACCCAAGATATTAGTGCCAAGGGTTTAGGCCTGGAAACCAAAGAATTACTTCCGGTAAATAGTACTTTAGAGCTCTGGCTGGAGATTCCGGATAAAGGAGAGCCGCTTTATACCCGTGGTGCAGTGGCCTGGTCAAAATCTAGCGGGATTAATGAGTACCGGGCAGGCATTAACCTGGAAAAAGCAGATCTCATGGGGCTTTCCCGTGTTTTAAGAACCGTGCGTTTAAGGTAATAAAAATCTTGATTTCACCACGAATTTATGTTAAATTTTATTATTCCCCCCAAATAGCAGGGAAAACGCTTTCTCTTGCCGATATTCCGCCCCATTGACAAAAAAGATTTCTGGCAAGCTTGAAAAATTGATAGGAGGTTTTATGAGGAGGTTGTTGTCTTATTTGACCGGCGGACTTATGGCTTTATCCGCTATTGGAATAATTGTTTTATCCGGCTGTTCTCAATCTTCAGAAAAATCCGCAAATACCATTACCGTCTGGCACTGGATGACGGACCGCGACTCAGCCTTTCAAGAGCTTGCCAAAAGATACGCACAAAAAACCGGGATCAAGGTAAATTTTGAACTTTACGCACCTTCCGACGCCTATACGCAAAAAGTACGCGCCGCCGCACAAGGCCAAACCCTTCCTGATATTTTCGGAATCTTAGGAGAAAAACGGGATTTTTCCGCATTTATCAAAGCCGGCCATATTTTGAATCTTACACCTTACATGGACGAAGCGCAAGGGGCCTGGAAAAATAAATTTTTTAGTAAAGCCATAGCAGTCAATGAATTCATTAACGGTAATATCTATGGTATTAGTGCAGGTATATATGGCGTGCCAATCGATGTGATGACTATTGAAATGCTTTACAATAAAGATTTATTTAGGGAATTGGGGCTTAATCCTAACCGTCCGCCGGAGACTTTCGCGGAATTTATAGATATAGGTAAGAAGCTTAAAGAAAAGAATTTACAAGGGTTAGTTTCCGGGTGGGGAGAACTTTGGATGATTGATTGTCTGGCAAATGATTATGCCTTTAATGTTATGGGTAAGGAAAAAGTTATCGCTACGATTAGAGGCGATGTAGCTTATACTGATCCTGATTGGATTAAGGTTTTTACGCTTTTTAAGGAGATGCGCGAGTCCGGCATTTTAGCTGAAGGGTTGGTAACCATGGTCAATAAAACCGCGGAACAGCTTTTTGCCAGCGGTAAAGCAGTCTTTGCTTTTAATGGCTCCTGGTGTTTAAATGTCTATAAGGGGATGAACCCTCGGCTAAATTACGGGGTAATATTACCACCAAGAGCTTCTCAAATGCGCCCGATGAGCATTTGGGGAGGGGCCGGTTCTTCTTTTATGGTCAATGCCCGGTCTAAGAATAAAGAAGAGGCGGTCAAATTCTTGCAATGGCTAACTGATAAAGATCAACAGATATATTTGGCAGATACTACTTTTAACCTGCCCTCAAACAAGGAAGCTTTAGGTAAAATTCCCGCGGTCTTAACCGAATTTGCCGATGATGTTGAATTGAGTACCCATCCGAATACCTGGGGGGTTTCTGAATTTCCGGCGGTAATTGAGACATTGGATAAAGGATTGCAGTCTCTTGTCATCGGGGAGAAATCGCCTGAACAGGTGGCTTCCGAGGTACAGAAGGTTAAAGAACGCGAATTGGCAAAGAAGAGACGCTAACTTAATGAAGCTCAGAGATACTTTAGAAAATTATACTTTTGTTCTGCCCGCAGTAATTATTTTTTCGATCTTTTATATCATTCCTTTTTTCTGGGTTTTTCAGTTAGGGATGTACGATTGGGACGGGATACTTCCTACCAAGACTTTTGTTGGCCTGGCAAATTTCAAAGAAATATTTTTGCAGGACCCTAGCTGGTGGCAGGCAATGTGGAACGCCACCTACATCACACTGATCGCACTTATTTTTCAAAACGCGCTGGCATTTTTGTTAGCTTGGGCATGTGACCGGGAAATCCGGATGAAGAATTTTTACCGGGTCATATTTTTCATTCCGCCGATCCTTTCGGAAATTGTCGTGGGGATGGCCTGGCGTTTTATTATTAATGATGTTGACGGGGCGAATATCGTTAACCGTTGCTTGATTAGTATTGGGTTACCGCAATTAGCGCATAACTGGCTTTCTGATCCTAAAACCGCGCTTACTACAGTGGCAGTGGTGCATTGCTGGAAAGGGTTCGGCTGGGGATTTTTAATCTTTTTGGCCGGGCTACAGACTATTCCGCGTGAACTTTATGAAGCTGCGCGGGTCGACGGAGCTAATGCCTGGCAGACATTTCGTAAAATTACCATGCCTTTGATGATTCCGGTGGCAGTGCTGGTAGCGATACTTACGGTTCTAGGGACAATGCAGGCCTTTGTTTTAATTATCGGGTTGGTGGGCGGAGAATTTGCCGGGCATACCTCGGTTCCGGTTTTACGCATCCTTGCTTCGATGCGCGGCTCTTCTCGATTCGGTTATGCCTGTGCGCAAGGAATTACCTTTGGTATGGTTTTGGTGATCATTTCTTTTGTGCAATACCGTTTTTCTAAAAGGGCGCGCCAAATTACTTAAAAAGATGAAATCAACCGCTTATTATAAGACGAAAAAGATAACCACCAACCTGGTGATTAATCTTT
This sequence comes from Candidatus Omnitrophota bacterium, assembly GCA_028717765.1. The sequence goes on from JAQUNE010000044.1 coordinate 6,074, forward strand.
TTTTAATCAGTGTAGCGATCACCTGTATTTATCCTTTATTATGGATGATCTCCTCGAGTTTTAAGACTCAGGAGACTGTATTTACAGACCTTTCTTTGATCCCGCGCCACATTCATCTGGAAAATTATGTGCGCGCATGGCTGGAGGGCGGTTTTGGCCGCAATTTCTTAAACAGTATTTTGTATACCTCTTGTGTAGTTTTCGGGATTATTATTATTTCTTCTATGGCGGCTTACGCATTTTCGCGTTTGCGTTTTCCGGGGAAAAATATCCTCTTTTTTGTTTTCATGGCAGCAATGATGATTCCCATTCCGGGTAGTTTTGTGGCACTTTATGTGCTTTTAAATAAATTACATTTAAGGAATACGCCGGTAGGCTATATTTTATGCATGATCAATGTTGGGCTTTCTACGAGCATTTTTCTTCTCAAAACTTTTTTTGATAAGATGCCTAAAGAGTTAGAAGATGCTGCCAGGATTGACGGCTGTTCGAAACTGGGGATCTGGAGACATGTGGCCTTGCCTTTGGCAAAACCGGTATTAGCAGTAGTGATTGTTTTTAATGCGCTGAATGTCTGGAATGAATATATCCTGGCTTTGATTATTTTTGATTCCCGGCAGTATATGCCTTTACAGGTAGCACTGCAAACATTTCAGGGAGAATTCGTGACCAATTATCCGCTTTTAATGGCAGGCCTAACCATTACCGCTTTACCTATTATTATAGTTTATTTGTTGATGCAGAAATATATTGTTAAAGGTGTCACAGCAGGGGCATTAGTAGGATGATGTGTAAAATCACAAACCAGAAAATAAAATTTAGCATAATTTTCTCTTTGTTCTTTTTTGCTTGTAGTCTGCAGCCTCTGGTACGCAGCCTATATGCCGAAGAAGTTGCTGTAAGCAAGCCTTCCTCCAGCGAACTCACCACCAAGGCCTGGGCAGCGCATGGCCAAAAAGATATCGAAAAAACTTTTCAATATACCCAGCAGTGCATTGATTTATACAAAGACCAAGCTGATAAGATCCAGGCTTCTTTAAAGACAGCGCCAAAAACCCGGCCGGATATCGAGGCGGTACAGGTTTTAAATGACGTGGCTACATGTTATTTTATTCAGGGAGAATCTTTCCGTGACCAGGAGAAGACCGAGGAGGCGATTAAGGCTTTTAAAACTGTGGTCTATCAATATTGCCACGCTCAGGCCTGGGATCCGCGCGGTTGGTTCTGGCTGGTGGCAAAGGCTGCCAGAGAAAGTATTGTTAAACTTAAGCCGAATGACAATCTTCCGCCCTCACCGTGCGCTGAAATCAATGTCGTGGAAGCAGCCCCTATTAAGGTAAGCCAGCTGCCGACCAAGGTAGTTTTGTATGATGCGGGTAAAGAAGATTTTATCGATTATGCCAAATACGGAGAATTTAAAAATATTGCAACTAAAGATTATAAGTATGTAGTTAAGGACCAGGAAGGTTTAAGTGCTGCAGTTGGCGAAGGGGTTTATCCGAATACCACTTCTATTAGATGGGACCCGGAATATAAGAAGGCCGTGAAAGATAAAAGGCTGGAGGGCTCTCATTGGGATTTTCTGCATTCTCCGGATTTAGAGGCGGCTTTCCTAAAATGGGCAACCGCGCCTGAACCTCAAGGCGTAAAATTATATTATACTGGTTTAATCTTAGAAAAAGCAGGGCTGACTAAACAAGCGATTAAATGTTATTACGCAATTATAGTAAATTTCCCCGGGGCTTATGGTTGGACTTATTGGCACACCCCCTGGTATGTAGGGCAGGCAGCGATTTCCAGGATTAAATACCTTTTACGGCGTAATCCTAATTTAGGATATAAACTTGTAGATAGTGATATCAAAATTGTTAACGGTTTTGACCATGATGTTTCTAATGATGTTGTAATTACTAACCCAGGAAAATTTGTAAAAATTAATCCTTTAGAAAAATTAAAATCTAAACCCGACTTAGATTTATTAAGCATTAAAAAACGCATTGGTAAGGGGAAGGTGCATCTGGTCCAATATGAAACAGGCGATTGGCAGCTTTTGGTGAATGGCAAACCATACGTGATACAGGGAATAACTTATGCGCCGACAAAAGTCGGAGAATCTCCGGATAACGGCACGCAAACAAATTGGATGGAAGACGACTTCAATAAAAATGGAAAAGCCGATGGCCCGTATGATGCTTTTGTCGATAAGAATAAGAATAAGCTCCAGGATACGGATGAGCCAGCAGTGGGGGATTTTAAACTGATGAAGGAAATGGGAGTAAATACTATTAGGTTGTATCATCAGCCTTTTACAGTGCATAAAGAGATTTTACGCGATCTTTATGATAATTATGGGATCATGGTGATCATGGGAGATTTTTTTGGCAAATATGCTATTGGCTCGGGTGCTCCTTGGAATCCGGGTACTGACTATACCAATGAAGAACAAAAGAAAAACATGACCGATTCAGTACTGAAAATGGTTAAAGAGCATAAAGATGAGCCCTATGTTTTATTTTGGCTATTGGGAAATGAAAATGTTTACGGCTACGGTTGCAACGCCGATAAAGAACCGGATGCCTTTTTTAAATTCGCCAATGAAGTAGCTTTAAAGATCAAAGAGATTGACCCGGGCCACCCCGTGGCAATCTGTAGCGGCGACAATGTATATTTGGATAAGTTTGCACAAGACGCGCCGGATGTTGATATCTATGGCACCAATGCATATCGCGGCGATAGCGGATTTGGCCTGCTTTGGAGGCAGGTGAAAGAAGCCGCGGACAAGCCGGTATTTATTACGGAATACGGCTGTCCTGCTTATGCAGAAGGAAAATCACCTGAAGAAGCAGAAAACTTTCAGGCAGAATATCATCGCGGATGTTGGGAAGATATCGCGGGTAATATGGCTTTTGGCTCCGGGGAAGGCAACTCTATAGGAGCAGTGGCTTTCGAATGGATAGATGAATGGTGGAAGGCTTATGAGCCTTTTGTGCACGATACAAAAGGATTATTTACCGGGCCGTTTCCTGACGGATATATGCATGAGGAATGGTTAGGGGTTACCAGTCAGGGTGATGGTAAGCTTAGCCCATTCCTGAGGCAATTACGGCAAGCTTATTATATGTATAAAAAATTATGGAGATGATTTTTTGCCACCCCGCGTTTATGAGGTGTTACGCGGGTGTGTCCTTGTGGGCAAGAAAGGAGGCAACAAGGCAATTTAAAATTAAAATTCAGTAATCAGAATTCAATTGAAAGAGCAAACAAAAAACAAGGAGGAAAAGGAAATGAAAAAGATCTTATTCACCGCGCTAGCAGTATTCGGTGGTTTGGCTCTAGCTTTTGCCGCTGATCCGGTAAAAGCTACAACAGCCACTCCTGCTGCTGGGAACAAGGCAAAAGAGTTTGTGGTTTACATTGACAAAACCTCTCCGGAG
>JAQUNE010000045.1 GCA_028717765.1 Candidatus Omnitrophota bacterium
ATTAGGCACGCCAAATATCGGGCTGATTTTAAGAGGAAGTTTGCCGACGCCAAGTGATTTTCTGGGAGGTAATCCTTTTATTCAAACAGTTACTTCTGGCATTGATTCTACTGCTTCGGGAAACCCGGGTGGTATTGATTTTCGTTACATCGGGTTAATGACAAAATTTGAAAAAAGTAACTTTAAGAATGCTTTTACTATGCCAGATATTACAAATCTTAAGGCAATTAACTTGGCATCTGAAAAAGCGGATTTGGATAAAATGCTGCATTCGGGGATCATGCCTTCAGCAGAAAGGCTGACTGATTATCTTGCTGCTTGTTATTTGGCAAAAGGCAAGGAAGGCGGCAGCCAGGAAGCAGTCAGCTGTTTAACCAAGTATTTCCGGCTTGAGGAAGATAATGTGGTAGCGGAAACTGACCCGCAGCTACGTTCTTTTATCTGGTTCATGGAGTCAGAAGGGATTGCTGGATAGTTTAGTATCACAAAAGGCAATTTTAAGGCCTTATCCGTTTACGGATAAGGCCTTTTCTTTTTTTCTTGCTAAGCGCAATTTTCCGACTATAATAAATATTCGCGAAGGAGGGTTCTCTATGTATCAAGTCGAAGTAATCCATGAAAAAGATTATACATTTACGGTCAAATCTAAAAACTATCAGTTTAATGTTGATATTAAAGGTAATGGGATTACACCACCGGATACCTTATTGGCTAGCTTAGGCAGCTGTATCGGCGTATATGTGCGTAAATATTCCGAAGGCGCGAAATTAGGAATAGAAAACTTTAGCATTAATGTCACAGCAGATTTTTCTAAAGAGCCGCCGGCATGTTTTAGGGAGATTAAAGTCTCTTTGGATTTAAAAGGCGCGCAGCTTGATGAGCGCAGAAAGAAAGCATTGCTGGAATTCATCAAAAACTGTCCGGTTCACCATACCTTAGAAGCAAATCCGAGAATAGAAATAGAGATTATCTAATAGGGGACGTTCCCCAAGGTGCCACCCTTATGACAAAAGCAAAAATCATCTGTACGATCGGCCCGGCAAGTAGTTCGCCTTCAGTATTAAGCGCTTTAATGCGCAAGGGGATGGATGTTGCCCGGTTGAATTTTTCCCATGCTGATCTTCCTTGGCATCAGAAAACCATTGATCTAATCCGGCAACTAAATCAAAAATACCGCCGCAAGATAAAGATTTTACAGGATCTTGAAGGCCACCGGATCAGGATCGGCAAGTTAAGAAATAAAAATGGAATTACTTTAAATAAGAGGCAGCTTGTCTTTTTGATGCACCGCAGTGTTTCAAAAAATGAGAAAGTTATTCCATTTGATTACAACGGTCCGTTACGACAGATAAAACCCGGCAGCCATATTTTTATTGATGACGGAAATATTTGTTTATTGGTCAGGAACAGTACCAAAGAATATGTTAAAGCTGAGGTATTGATTCCAGGTATAGTTAGGGAAAATAAAGGCGTGAATATTCCTGATATCAACCTTAAATTTAAAGGCCTGACTGCAAAAGATGAAATCGATATTGATTTTGGGATTAAGAAAAGAGTAGATTTTATCGCTCAATCCTTTGTGAGGAGTAAAGAAGATATGCTTTTACTGCGAGATTTGCTGCATAGAAAACAGGCTAAATGTAAGATCATCGCTAAGATTGAAAATCGGCAAGGGATAAAAAATATCGATGAAATCATTGATGTTTCAGATGGGATAATGATTGCGCGGGGCGATATGGGGGTATCGTTACCAATTTATATGGTGCCGATGATGCAAAAAATAATTATCAGGAAATGTAATCAAAAGAAGAAATTTGTGATTACCGCTACACAGATGCTAGAGAGCATGACTGAGCATTTTCGGCCTACGCGTGCCGAAGTAAGCGATGTTGCCAATGCCGTTCTTGATGGTTCGGATTATCTTATGCTTTCCGCGGAAACCGCTTCAGGTAAATACCCGATTCAGGCGCTGGAAATGATGCAGCAGACTATTAAGTTCACTGAAGAGAATATATGTTTAATTAAAAGCCGTACGCAGGAATGAAGCTTAATATAAAAGTAAAAGCTAATGCAAAGCAGGATAAAGTCGAGAAAATATCAAATGATGAATTTATATTATGGGTTAGAGAGCCGGCAACTGAGGGCAAGGCTAATACGGCCGTGATTGAAGCATTAAGTAAATATTTTGACTTGGCGAAATCCAGGATCACCATTATTAGAGGACAAAAGAATAAGCGTAAAGTTATTGAAGTAATTTAAAAAATGAAAAATAAAAAGAGTTTTATCATTAGTTTAACAATAGTTGTGTTTATTATCTTACTTGCAGTAGTATCATTTACGATATTCTTTGATCAGGCGGTGCTGGTGCGTAGAGGCACAGTTTATCGAGTGCCAGAATCGCAAAAACTGGTGGCAATAACCTTTGATGATGGCCCATCTCCGGTCTGGACCCCAAAAATATTAGACGCTTTGCAAAGAGCCGGTGTCAAAGCAACATTCTTTATGATCGGAGAGCATGTTTTAAAATATCCCGAGATTGCTAAAAGAGTAGTAAAAGAAGGGCATGAGATTGGAAATCATAGTTTTGATCATCATGTCCTGCTTTATTATACTATGGAAGAATTAGAACAAGAGGTCAATAGCGGAGAAGACGCGATTAGAAAAGTCACCGGAGTAACAACGCATTATTTTCGTCCGCCAAAGGCTTGGTTGACAGCTGCGGAAAAGAAAAAATTAAAAGAAATGGGCTATGAGGTCATCCTTTGGTCGCTAAATTCCAAGGACTGGGTAACCTTTGATGATAAATATATAATTCGATATTTAGTGCGCCATGTCCGGCCAGGCGATATCATTCTTTTTCATGATAGCGGCGGTGTATTTAATACTGAAGGCGGAAGCCGGCATGAAACAGTTTTAACTATACCGAAGCTAGTGGAGAAATTACAGGACCGGGGTTATAAATTTGTGACAATATCGCAGCTTCTTGACCAGGGGAAGGATAAAAATCGTGAATAAAAATATGCGTTATTGCCTAATTCTGCTTGTGATTACCTATTTCTTTTTTATCTTTGGCAATAGTATTGTCAGTTTGACAAATCCGGATGAAGTTTTTTATACTTTAACAGCAAAAGAAATGGTGCAACATAATACTTGGATGACCCCGTTTCTTTTCGGCCAGCCGCAATTTGAAAAACCGATTTTTTTATATTGGCTTTTACGCGCGGCTTTTATAATTTTTGGGGTAACACCTTTTGCCGCACGCTTTTTTCCGGCCTTTTTCGCAATCTTAGGTGTTTTGGCGGTTTATGCTTTAAGCCTGCTGGGATTTAAAAATGAAAAGAAGGCTTTTATCTCGGCACTGGTATTAGCTTCCTGCGGCCTTTACATCGGGTTGGCAAGGACAGTATTTACGGACATGATCTTTTCCATATTCATCCTTTTTTCATTATTGGCATTTTTCTGGGGATATTCTACGGCTAGGCATAAAAATTTAAGCATTATTATAACCTTTATAGCTTCTGCTTTGGCAGTTTTGAGTAAGGGGCCTTTAGGATTACTTATTCCGTTCGCGGTAATCATAGTTTTTTTACTGATAAAGAAAGAAGTGAAATACCTTTTTTCTAAAGGAACTTTTTGGGGTTTTTTACTTTTTCTTCTAATAGGCATACCCTGGTATATCCTAATGATACAAAAATATGGGCAGGGCTTTACGCACGAGTTTTTCTATAATGACCACTACCGTAGGTTAATTGAAGCGGAGCATCTTACCAATGATACCTGGTATTTCTATCCAATGTCAATGGTAGGATGTTTATTTCCCTGGAGCATATTTTTGTTAGTTGCTTTATTTTATTGGTTCAATGATTTTAAGCAAAATAAGCTTAAGCCAATACATCTTTTTTCTTATTGTTGGGTAGTCGTTACCTTCCTGATTTTTCAACCGGCGCACTCAAAACTCATCAGTTATATTTTCCCACTTTTCCCCGCATTAAGTATGATTACCGGAGACTTTATTTATGATATCGCCCTTAAGGAAAATAAAAGTAAGCAATTTAAAATCATTTCTTTGATTACCTGGTTTATCCTTTTCTGTATCCCCATAGGCTTGCTTGTAGCCTATTCAAAATTTTCAAATTACTTGTCGTCAAAAATGCCTGTTTATGGGATGGTGGTCATATTTTTGATTTGGTTAGGCTTATTACTTAATTTTATCCTCAAGCGTAAATATTTTAGGATGGTTTATGCACTCTCGTTTTTAGTACCGATATTTTTAGCGGTTATTCCCTTTGTGAAAAATGATATTGAGCCGTATATTTCCTCAAAGGCTGCCTGTGAATATTTGTTAAAAAATTACCCGGTAGATAATACCATACTTACCTCAAAGTTCTTTTTACGCGGAACGAGGTTTTTTACGGATAAAGAGGTCGCTGCCTTTAGCCCTTATGGCAAGAATTTCTTTAGCCCCCATCCTGTACGGTTCCTTGATACAGACGAAAAAGTAAGAGAATTTATGGATATTCAAGGGGTAAACTTTTTAGTGCTTAATCATAATTCGGTGGAGGACTTAGAGCGGATAGCGAAGATGTATAATTTTAAGATTACCCTCTTAAAGATTGTCGGGGATGAGTTTATTATGAAAGCGCAAAGCGCGGTTAAGACAAAATAATTTCGAAGGTATTAAGTTTTTCTTTGGCAAGAGTAAGTAAATCTTTGCGTTTTAAACGAAAAAGGGCGAGGTTTGTTTTTTCTAAGAGTATTTTTCCATTTAAACCAACCTGTGTTATTGCATATTCCTTAAAATCTTTTCCACGCGGATTAATGAATTTTACTTCAATTCTTCTTTTCGCAAATTCCGTAACCAGAGAAATCTCCTTATTCTTCCCAAACTGCTTGCTAGTTAATTTTGGTTCGATAATTAAATCACCGTATTTACCTCTTATCCCGAAAACCTGGGTAAGCATGGTAAAGATAAACCAGCTGGCTGAACCGGTAAGATAACTGTACATGCCGCGTCCTGTTGTGTCAAAGTATTCCGGAAGGCAGGGATAAATTTTACTTGTCCGGGTATCTGTAGCCATTTTATAGATGGAATTAATTACTTCAAAACCTTCTTTTACAAGCCCGCGTTTATATAAGCCATAAGCAAACATCACCGCCATATGATTAAAAAAAGCCCCGTTTTCCTTATCTCCATAAACAAAGGAGAAAGCCCTGCCAAGGCCAAGTTGTTCATTTTTAAAATCCGTGTTCAAATGAAAACCACCGAGTTTTTTAGACTGTAAATATTTTTTCGCATTTTTAAAGATAGTTTTAATTTGCGCGTCAGTAGCTACGCCGGACATAATTGTAAAACTTTGGCCGGTTAAAGTCATTTGGGGATTACTTTTGATAATTCCTTCAACCCTTTGTTTATGATTATCGTAGTATCCATTATATATACCGGGTTTTAACCATTCAGTCTTTCTAATATGCGAGGTGATCCAATCTGCCTTCATTTTAAGGTCTTGGATCAAAGCTGGCACAGGTAGAAGCGTAGTTTTTCCGGAAATCTCTGATTTTACTGCCCGGAAATAATCATTTAAGCGCGCTACTTTAGCGTCCTTGTCAGAATAGTTGATTTTTTTACCGGTAAGAGAATCAAGGAGCATAGTAAGTTCCTTAAAAACACTAATATTATTAGTGCCCAGGTTTTCCAATATTTCACAGAGGGAGAATAAGTTTTGCGCATACAAAGCACTAAAGGCAACGCTTTCACCGTTTTCGCCGGCCATATCCAGCCCGTCATTCCAATCGGCATTTTCTAGGCGGATATGGTTATGCGGTCCGACATTAAAAAATTGTACCAAATTTTGGACTAAAAGATGCTCTAAAACAGTACCTAAATAGGCTTTTTTATTTTTAGTTTTTAATTCTTTTCCGTATTCTGGGGTCCAATAGTGGTCTTTTTCTTTTCCGCGCGATAATTGTAGGTCACGGAAATAACTTACCCTTTCCTGTAAAATTTTGAAATCCTGGGTTTGATCGATATAAAGCTGAATAGTTAAAAGCGGCCAGGCTGCATGGTCCATCCAGACACGGCTGATATTATTGCGGTCAGCAATGAATTCACCAGGGTTTTGCCCGATAATTGTCGCGTTTGAGCCATCAATGCGTACTCCTTTGAAATTATTGATTAAGAGATTTCTTGTAGTTTCAGGATTAGTTAAAATTAAAGAAAGGCAATCCTGCCATAAATCACGCCATCCGCGCCCGCCTTTGCCATAGTCGAAATCAGGCAGGAAGGAGCAGCCAAAGATCCTTCTGAGGGTTGGCTGGACCGTAACCCAGCGTAGCCAGTTATCGAAATTTTTATCAGCAGTATTGGTGCTTATTTCTGAACTTTTCTCTAGCCAGAATTTTTCGGTTAAGTCTCGTGCACGGTTAATTTTTTCTACGCTGTTAAATCTATTTAAAATCTTCGCAATATCTCTTTGCTGATTCGTAATACCTAAGAGGATGATATAAGTACATGATTTTTTCGGGCCAAGAGTTCTTCTTTTAAACTTTAATCCTCCAAATGCTTCCCTTCCGTTAATTGGCAGGGATATATCTGGAGGAAGATTTTCCAGTATAGCTTTGGGTGCTTCCAGGTCCGAAGTTTCACCGCAAAAGCTTTCTTGGGTCGGGTAAAAATATTGCGGCTTGGATTTATTCTCATCAATACCTAAGATAAAATATGATGTGGAGTTCTTCTCGTGCCCGGATTCATTAAACTTTAGGGTAGGGGTTAAAATCACGCCATTTTTTATAATTTGTATACGATTTAATAAAGAAGTAACATGGCGGTGGTCGTGAAGATTGTTTGCCGAACGGCCATATATAGGTATGGCAGCAGTAGGCGTAAAGTCGATCGTCTTGCGTGAGGTATTCGTAATACGCACCTGCATAATTTCTACCGGTTCTGCGCTTGCCGGGGCAAAAGAAGTAATTTCTGCTTTTAAGCCGATTTTTTGGTTTTCCCGGGTAATTTTATGCCAGAGTAGCCCAGCCTCTAATTTAAATTTATCGGATTTAGCGAGTGCTAAATCTTTAGAAACACCGCTAGCTGACCAAACCTTTTTAGAATCTAGGTATAACCAGAAATTGCGGCTTAATTTAGAATCACTGAGGCTATGGCGGGAAACCGGCTCAAGAAGGAAAGTATTAAAACTAGTTTTCGCATCGCCATGTAAGTCGCTAGATACACAGGACATAAAAGGATGGTTATTGCAAAGCGGAAAATAAAGTGACTTAATTTTATCTGCATTCTCCGAGACGAAGCTTCCGGAATCATCGCTAAACTTCCAAAGTTCTTTTTCCATAGAACATCAATTTAACACAGCAGTATTAATTTTGCAAGTTTTTTTAAAAAGTGGTATAATCTTTGAATGCCTGAAAACCTGAAACATCACATTAAAGCGATCATTTTTGATATGGACGGGGTGATTACCAATACCATGGCATACCATTTTGATGCTTGGTTAGCCACACTCTCTTCCGTGGGCATAAAGGTGAATTGTTATGATGTTTACAAAAGAGAAGGCCAGGATGGCTTAAGTACGATCCGCGAGCTATATAAGGAGCATAACAGGAAATTTAACCTTCAGGACGCCAAGAAATTATTAGCTGGTAAAGAAGAATTATTTAAGCGCAGCGTAAGAATAAAGTTCATAAAAGGAGCGCGCCCTTTTCTGCGCTACCTTAAAAAACGTAAAATTAACCTTGGCTTGGTTACCGGTACCTCGCGGCATGAAGTAGTGCGGATCATGCCAAAGGATTTATTGGAACTTTTTGAAGTAACAGTTACTGGTGATGAGGTAAATAAAAGTAAGCCTAATCCCGAGCCGTTTTTAAAAGCAATCACGCGAATGAAAGTAGGGCGTAAGGACGCCGTGGTAATTGAAAACGCGCCTTTTGGTATTTTGGCGGCAAAAAGGGCAGGCCTTTTCTGTATTGCCATGGAGACCTCATTGCCGGCAAAATTCCTTCGCCAGGCAGATCTGATTTGTAAATCATTTGTAGACCTAAAAGAGCAACTAAACATATAGGAGAGAAGTATGAAAAAGAGGATCTATTACCATGATACTGATTGCGGCGGGGTAGTTTATTATTCAAATTATCTCAAATACATGGAAGAAGCACGTACAGAATGTCTGGAAGATAAAGGTGTTTTTATTCAGGAGCTTGCGAAGCAGGGCGCATTATTTGTGGTTGCACACCAGGAGATTGACTATAAATGCCCGGCATTTTACGGGGATATCCTGGATCTGGCCACAAAACTGGAAAAAATTGGAACGGTGAAATTAGAATTTAGCCACGAAGTTAAAAATCAAAAGGGGCAACTGATTTGTGCGGGGAAAGCGATTTTGGTTTGCGTCGGAGAGGATATCCGGCCAAAAGCAATCCCTGAAGAAGTCCGTAAAAAATTAGAATAAAATGCCAACTCAAAGAATGCAATCATTGGTATTTTTTAGCCAGACCGGTTGTTTGCTTCCTTTACTAATTATGGGGAATCTTTTTTTCGGCTGGCTTTTTCTAAAACCGTTATATTGGCTGGGATTAGAAGGGGCGTTAATTTTACTGTTTTTGCTTAATGCGGTAATTTTATCCAAGAAGATTAGCTTTTCATCAAAAGAGAAAAAAAGAAAGGGAGTAATCGATATCGAGGGTAAAGTTATCTCAGAGAAGAAGAATATAGGGCAAAAAAGAGCTTGAAGGCTGTTGACAAAACTATTTTTTTTGTTACAATATATGTCTAAATTCACGCCTGAAATAATTCACCCCGAAAATCTTTATTATCACCTTTGATAAAAGGTTCGTGGGAATATAAAAGATGAGTGGAGAGTCTTTAATTTTAAGTATTATTTTTATACCTCTAGTGGGTGCTTTTATCCTGCCTTTGCTGGCCGGGGTTTCCCCGCGTTTAAGGAATTTTTGCGCCTTTTTCTTCATTGCCGCACCCTTGGCGTTTTCCTTAAAGCTGATTCCCGTAGCCCTTAGCGGACAAACCTTAATTATCAGCAAGCAGCTTATCTTTGGTTTTAATTTTACCTTGCAAGCAGACAGCTTAGCAGTATTTATGGCTTGCGTGTCCAGCTTAATCAGCACTGTAATTGTTTTCTATTCCTTGGGCTATATCAGCCATTACAAAAATCAGAATGAATATTATTGCATGGTAGTTTTGTTTCTCGGTGCAATGATGGGGTTGGTTTTTTCTGCGAACCTGATTTTGCTTTATCTTTTCTGGGAGATTACCGCAATTACCAGCTGGCGGCTGATTGGATTCTTTCGGGAAAGTGGAGACGTCTTTAAGGCCGATAAATCATTTTTGGTTACGGTTTTTGGAGCCTTACTCATGCTGTTAGGCTTTATTATGCTGGCTCAGCAGGCACAATCATTCGACCTTTTAGTAATCAAGAGCGTTTTAAAAAATAATCCAGTTTCAAATGTTGCGTTAGTGTTTATT
>JAQUNE010000046.1 GCA_028717765.1 Candidatus Omnitrophota bacterium
AATCTTTAGTTGGTTTATCTGCTTTTAGCGGCATATTGGTTAAAATAGTTACTAGCCGAAAATGGCAGCCGAGCTGTTTATTCACCAATAAATTATTTCTGCCTATCCAACCTAAGCCGGCAAGAAATCCGATATGTTTATGCGACAAATGCGCAGTCTGCTTCTGCCAATCAACAATCTGCGAGGCTGGAATAGGAATCGCAGAAAAACCATTTCTTTCGATATAATGGCAAACCTTTAATGCACTCTGGTCCAGATAAACATTAGCAGTGCGATAATGATGAAAATAGAGCCGGGTAGGCGCAGTTTTAATTTCTTCCAAGACGCCTCCTGACAATCTCACAGCCAAACAAACCGCCCGGTCAAATTTAGCTAAAACTTCCGGGGAAATTAAAAAATCTTTCTTAATCAAGCTTACATCTGCCACTCCGAATAAATCTGCCCCTAAATCGAGGCAATATTTTTTAAGTACAGTATTATAAGTTTTCTTAGGCATTGATTTTCCTTAAATAAACCATAAGAATAGATATCGCCGCCGGCGTAACTCCTGAAATACGCGAGGCCTGGCCTAAATTCATCGGCTTAAAATTAGTTAATTTTTCCCTGATCTCACGGGAGAGCCCGGAGATTTTTGTAAAATCTATCCCTTCAGGAAGCTTAATTTTTTCCAAATGCTTGAACCTTTCTACTTCCTTAAGCTGCCTCTGCACGAATCCAGCATATTTTACCTCGATTTCTATCCCCTGCAAAGCAAATTCCGGAATATCCAAATTAACTTCTTTCATCGCCTTTAAATCAGCTAATTTTATCTGAGGCCGCTTTAGAATCTCTTCCAGGGTAGTCGCCTTTCTTAAGCCAGATGCCCCAAGATTAAACAACTGCTGATTTATTTCTTCAGAAGGTTTTATCCGGATAGTTTTGAGTAAATTGATCCCTGCTTTGATTTCTTGGATTTTTTCCTCGGTAGACTGATATTCTTCTTTCGATACCAATCCCAAATCATAGCCTGTTTTTCTTAAACGTAGGTCCGCGTTATCTTCGCGTAAAATTAAACGGTATTCCACGCGTGAAGTAAACATCCGGTAAGGCTCAAGCGTACCCTTAGTGGTCAGGTCATCAATTAAAACTCCAATGTAACTGCCTGCGCGGTCAAAGATCAAGGGCTCTTGTTTTTTTACCCGTAAGCTAGCATTAATTCCTGCAACCAGCCCTTGTGCTGCAGCTTCCTCATATCCTGTCGTGCCATTGATCTGCCCAGCAAGATATAAATTTTTTATTAATTTTGTTTCTAAGGTCGGATAGAGCTGTGTGGGCTCAACAACCGTATACTCTATGCCATAACCAAAACGCACTACCTTGACATCTTCTAAACCGACAATAGAGTGCAAGAAATCAATTTGCACATCTTCAGGCAGGCTAGTAGATAAACCATTGGGATAAATTTCATCTGTCGCAAGCCCCTGTGGCTCTAAAAAAATCTGGTGCCGTTCTTTTTCAGAAAATTTTACAATCTTATCTTCTATTGACGGACAATACCTTACACCTGTAGCCTGGATCTTCCCCGTATAAAGCGGAGAACGGTTAAGGTTCTCTAGGATAATTTTATGCGTATTCTTATTGGTATAGGTAATATGGCAGGGAACTTGCATTTGAGATAATTCTTTAGTGGAAAAGGAAAACGGCTTAGGCGGATAATCGCCGTTCTGAATGATGAGTTGGGAAAAATTAATACTCTTTTTATCCAGGCGCGGGCAGGTGCCGGTTTTAAAACGCAGGAGTTTAAATCCTAAATTTTTTAGGTTTCCTGCTAAGCCGATTGCCGCCGGCTCATTGATCCTGCCGCCGGAATGATGCGTAAGGCCAAGATGAATTAAACCGTCAAGAAATGTCCCCGGAGAGATAACTACAGCGGATGCGTAAATCTCTTCTTTTGTCTCTGTTACCACCCCTCTTACCGTATCATCTTCTACTAAGAGCTGTTTTACCTCGGCCTCCTTAATTTCCAGATTCTGCTGATTTTCTAAAAGCTTGCGCATATAATCTTTATAAAGCTGCATGTCAATCTGGGCACGCGAAGACTGCACTGCTGCACCTTTAGAGGCATTGAGGACCCTAAATTGAATTCCGTTAGCATCCGCGGCTTTGCCCATGCTTCCGCCTAAAGCATCGATCTCCTTAACCAGTTGCCCCTTTCCTACCCCGCCGATTGCCGGATTACAGCTCATCAGGCCAATGGCATCTTTTTTTAGTGTAATCATGAGGGTTTTTAAACCCATCCGGCTTGCAGCCAAGGCAGCCTCAATACCTGCATGTCCAGCACCAATGACGATAATTTCGAAATTATTCATTCCTATTCTTGGGCAGTCTTTACAAGGAGAGGTAGAATCTCCTGGCCGCTAATTTCTCCGATTGAGCCTTTTGACGCCGCCTGCTCGGAAAACTTCAAGATTCCGTCAGGCTGGGTATTTGCTCCGGAAATTACTAAAGGCACAGGGTCCCCGGAATGGGCTTTCAAATTACAAACAGTAGAATGATCCGCGGTTACCGCTAAAACTGTATTTGCCACATCTAATTTTGGCAAAAGGCAAGAAAAGAAAAATTTATCAATTGCCTCAATGATTTCTTTTTTCTTGGTAAAATTTCCGTCATGCGCCGGCTCATCCGGGCCCTTAATATGCACATAGATGCCGTCGTATTTATTCAAAGAGTCCAGGGCAATTTTTGCCCAAACCGGATAATCCACGTCTAGGTGTCCGCTGGAAGAAGGCACTTCAATAATTTCCATACCGGTTAACAATGCAATCCCGCGTTCAACCGGCATTTCTACAAAACAGCCAAACTTAAGATTATAAAGGCCTTTGATGTCTGGAAATTTCGGCAATTGATCTCCCGCATCACGGGATAAAATCAAATTTGCCGGCAGTTTTTTCTCGGCAATTCTTCTCTTATTAATCGGCGAATCATTTAATACCTTACGTGTTTGCTCTGTGAATTCATTCAATAGATCCGCCGCAATCTTTGCCTCTAGAGAACCTTCAAAACCTGGCATTGGCGCTGATTTACAAAGCTGGTTCTCGAATTTTTCTTTGGCGATCCCAAATACGCCGTCTCTTTCATAGGCCGGATCAGTATTGGTAATTGAGCCGGATAATTTTGAGCGCATTCCCCGGATCACTAAAACCCCACGGTGTCCGACAGTACTCTTAAATTCAAAAGTCGCTTGAGAAAGTGTGACTTTAGTATTAATCTCTTTGGCGAGGCTAGCTGCTTCATCACTAGGTAAACTTCTTGCTACCCTGCGGTCAATAATAGTCTTTCCATCATCGGCGCAAGTCGCAAAATTTACCCGTAAAGCTACATCGCCGTCATTGACCTTTAACCCTTCGGCAAAAGATTCCAGAGGCCCTCTACCGGTATAATATTTATAGGGATCATAACCTAAAAGGCTAATTACCGCGATATCAGATTCCGGTGCGATCCCTTCTGCCAAAGGATAAACTAATCCATTCTTTCCTGTTTGTGCAAGGCGGTCAAGGTGGGGGGTAAAAGCTGCTTCCAGGGGGGTTTTATCGCCTAATTCTTTAACCGGCCGGTCGCCTAAGCCGTCTAAAACAATATAGAGAATTTTCTTTGCCATTTAGCATTTAGAGAAGCCGCAGGCATGGCATTTCACACAGCCTTCTTCATGGCGCAATGCTCCTCCGCAATCAGGGCAAACCCCAACAATATCCGCGTGATGCCCTAGATCCGTAAGTAAATGCTCGTCGTGATGCGAATGTTTCATCGCAACCATAGAGGCCTCTAGAACCTCTTTCTCTTCCTGGCTGTTGACCAATCTTTTTTCAATTACGCGGGCAATAGCATCGGCGCAAGAAAATATCCTCTGTCCTTTTTCCCAAGAAGGGCTGGGGCAGCGGATATTCCGCAACTGTTCGATAATCGATTTTACTTCGATGCCAGAGCGAAATCCTAAAGAAACTAATCTACCAATGGCCTCTAGTTGAGAAGCAGCGCAGCCGCCGGCTTTACCCATCTGGGTAAAAAGCTCAAAAGGCCTTTCTTCTTCGTCGACATTGATCGTAACATATAAATTACCGCATCCTGTGGCAACCTTAGTGGTAGTACCAATAATCACTTCCGGGCGGGGCCGTGGGGCAATTTCTTTCTGCTCCTGCAGGCATTGCGTATCTATTTTTACCACAGCGCTGCCAACATTTAACACCTGTTCTTCACGGCTCTTATCGCGATAAATCGTAATTCCTTTACAGCCTAATTCATAAGCTAAAAGATAACTTTTACGCACATCTTCAAGTGTGGCCTCATGAGGAAAATTAATCGTCTTAGAGGTAGCATTGTGCACGTATTTCTGAAATGCCGCCTGCATGCGTACATGCCATTCAGGCGAGATATCATGCGCGGTAACAAATACCCTTTTTACATCTTCGGGAACACCTTCGATATCCTTTAAAGAAGATTTTTCGGCGATTTTCTCCATCAGTTCCCGAGAATAGAATCTACGTTCCTTGGCAACTTCTTCAAATAAAGGATCTACTTCCACCAGTTTATCGTTATCCATGACATTACGATAATAGGAAATCGCAAATAACGGTTCAATACCGGATGAACACGGCCCGGCAATAATACTAATCGTCCCGGTGGGGGCAATCGTAGTTAAAGTAGCATTGCGTAATTTTAACGTGTTATCTTTTTTGTCATAAATACTGCCGCGAAAAGCCGGAAAGACCCCTTTTTGCTTGGCTAATTCCTGTGATTCTTTAACGCTTTCAGCTAAAATAAAAGACATTACCTTTTCCGCCAAGGCCACTGCCTCTTCGGAATTATAAGGAATCCCCAGTTTAATCAATAAGCTCGCCCATCCCATTACCCCTAGGCCGATTTTGCGTGTGAGTTTAGTAGCCTTCTCAATTTCCGGTAAAGGGAATTTATTTACATCGATGAGATTATCAAGGAAATGTACTGCCAGGTGAGTGGTGCTTTTTAATTTATCCCAATCAATTTCAAAACGGCCACTAGGCGCCTTCTTAAAAACCCTGGCTAAATTAATTGAGCCCAAATCACAACTCTCATAAGGCAATAACGGCTGCTCTCCGCAAGGGTTCGTACTCTCCATATCCCCTAATTTCGGAGTAGGATTATATTGATTGATCCGGTCAATAAAAATTATTCCTGGTTCGCCGTTCTTATGCGCCTGCTTGACGATCAAATCAAATACTTCTTTTGGATTAAGACGTTTTACTTCCTTTTTAGTGTGCGGGTCAATAACTCCGTAATCACCACCTTTTGCTAATTTCTGCATAAACTCATCGGTGATTGCTACGGAGATATTAAAATTGGTGATTTCTTTATTGCTTTCTTTGCAGGCGATAAACTCTAAAATATCCGGATGATCGACGCGTAAGATCCCCATATTCGCCCCGCGCCGGGTGCCGCCCTGTTTTACCGCTTCAGTCGCAGCATCATAAACTTTCATAAAGGAGACCGGCCCAGAGGCAACTCCACCGGTAGTTTTCACGACAGAACATTTTGGCCTAAGGCGGGAGAAAGAGAACCCTGTACCGCCTCCGGATTTATGGATCATTGCCGTGGCCTTGAGGGTTTCAAAAATTGATTCCATAGAATCTTCCACCGGCAAAGTAAAACAAGCACTTAACTGACCCAAGTCTTTGCCCGCATTCATTAAACAGGGAGAATTCGGGACAAATTCCAGCTGTGCCATGGTATTATAAAAAGACTCGGCTAGCTTTAAGATTTCTTCATCGGTCTTTTTATAAAGTTTATCCGCGCCGGCAATCGCGTTAGCCACACGGTGAAACATTTCTTCCGGGGTTTCAATGATCCGGCCGTTTTCATCTTTCTTCAGGTACCTTTTTTCTAATACCTTTAAAGCATTCTCTGACAATTGCAGCGTCATCCTCCACCTCCAATAAAGAATTGATCTTTAACCCAATTTCAATATAACATCAAAAAGATTTTTGTCAATAAAAAATACAATATGTGGTATGTTTTTTTTAAAACTATACAATAAATTGTGCTAAGAGCTGATAGGACTGGCAGATTCTCGGATCACCAGTTCTGTTGGGAGAACGATCTTTTCCACCTTCGGCGCCTTCTCGGCGTTCATTAAGAAATTTAGCCTTTTTACGCTTTCCTGCGACATTTTTACCAGAGGCTGCCTGACAGTGGTTAACGCTACTGGGCCGTATAATCCGGAAGGATTATCGTCAAAACCTACGATTGACAAGTCCTTGGGGATTTCTTTACCTAATTCCCTGACTACCGCCATTACCTCCAGGGCCATAGAATCAGAGGCGACAAAAACAGCAGTCGGTGGTTGCGACATTTTAATAATTTTTTCTGCTGCCTGCCTGGCCTGGCCGCGCGAATAATCTGTTTTGAAAATATAGTCTTCGCGCAGTGCGATATTATTTCTCTCTAAAGCCAGTTTATATCCTTCCAAACGTAAAGCTGCGGGCTGGGTAATTAAATCACCGCTAAGGTGTGCAATCTTTCGGTGGCCAAGGCTGATTAAATAATTTACCGCTGCCTCTGCACCGCCGATATTATCCACGGCAATACAATTAACTTTCAAATCTTCAATATAATTATTAATCACCACACAGGGAATACCGTTATTCACCACTTCTTCAAGCTGTGCGCGATTGCCGATAATGTCGGCAAAAATCATTCCGCCAGCGGCCTTAAGATTAAGCGGTGTGCGGCTATCAGTTAATTGCAGCAGTAAATCTAATTTTAGCGCTTCGCAAAGTGTACCGATGCCGCGGATCAACTCTAAAACATAGAAAGAATAGAACATCCCTTCATAACGGGGGATCACCAGCGCTACGACATTACTTTTACCGGAGGCCAGCCTCTGTGCGAATACCGAGGGTTGGAATTTTAATTCTTTTACCGCGTTAAGGACCTTGATGCGGTTTCTTTCTTTTACCGAGGAGAATTTGTTTAAAACGCGTGAAACCGTGGCTATGGAAACTCCTGCGAGGCGAGCTACATCTTCTATGGAATTACTTTTTCTTTCCTGATTAGGCCTTTTAGATTTCATGGTCTTAACTTTATTCTATCTCCAACCTGGATCTTTTCAGTTTCTCTCTGAATATCGCATGCAGAAATTGATTTACGTGTTTCAATAATTTCAACTAAGCCAATTGACCTATTATCCTTATTATATACCTGAAAAACATCTCCCACTCTCACACTTGATTCTTCTCCCATATCAATAATTACAAAGTTATTATCCCGGTTTACGGCGGCGATTTTACCTTCTTTAAGGGGGATCCCCGCAGAAGAAGTAGAACTTACTTTATTTGAACCCAAGGCACTAGGGGTTTCTGAAACAGGCCTCACCACTATGGGGGACAATTCAACCGGTTCCTCTTTATTACTAATCTCGCTGGTGGTTTTACTCATTTTTTCCAGTTGCATCATTTTATCTTTTAAAAGCACGTCCATCTCGCCAAATCTAGATTCTAGGCTCTTATTTTTATCCTGCGCATCTGCTAATTTTCTTTCTAAGCTTACTTTCCGGTCATTTAAATTCTTTAATTGCCTGCGTAACATCGTATTTTCATTCTTAATGGTTTTAAAAGAGTCCTGGATCTGCAGTTTATCGTTCTTCTCGCCCACTAGTTCCAAGGCAATACTATCCATCATCTTTTTATTATACTCAAGCTGTTTCTGGGCAAATTCATATTGGCGGCCGAGATCCTGTTTTTCCCGGCTTAAGTTAGCTACTTCTAATTCCAGGGAATTCTTTTCTTTTTGCAGTTGTTCATTGTTTATCTGCGCGGTTTTTAATTCACTGCGCACAGTATCCAGCTGCCATTCGATATCTTTTTTCTGCTTGAGGACCCCTGCCCAGTATGTATCACTAACCAAGGGGTTGCTAGACTGCTGCATTGTAGTTGAAGTTGGTTGCTGGCCTTGGGCCTCTTTTTTCTTTATCGCTGCTAACTGATCAACTAATGTCTGGCGCGCCTTATCTACTAACTCATATTTTTTCTGGATCTCTTCTTTATCCTTGGAGAGCTGCTCAACTCCCTGGTTTAACGAGGTAAGCTGCTTTTGATATTGAGCAAATTTTTGTTTATTTGCTTCAACTTCTTTGGTTAAAGAAGATTTTTCATCCTCTAGGCTGGTTTTAGCGCGAAGTATTTCTTGTTTCGAGGTAATAGTAAGGATATTAAGAGCAAAGCTCACAATTAATACCAAGATGAGCCCAATAATAATAAATTTTATTTTTTGCTCCATCGGCTTTAAAGCCTTAAGAAAGGGCGAACGTCCTCTGCATTACGAGGCTAGCTGCTCCCAGCGCCACGGCATTTTCCCTAAGCTGGGAATAAATAATTTTTAAATTCTCCGTTACTTCCCTGAAAGCCCAATCTTTTACGGTCAGAATAGTTTTATTGAGAAACTCATCCCCTGCTTCTTCAAATCCACCGCCGATGATGACAATTTGAGGATTAAAGAGGTTCACTAAAGAGGCGATTTTGATCCCCAGCCTGCGTGCGGCCAAGTCAAGGGCTTTTGTGGCAATCGGATCTTTTGCCCTGGCGGCAATAAAGACACTTTTTAAATCCACATTATTAATATTGCTGGAAGTCAATTTAAAAAATTTTTCCGCTGCTTGTTGGTCCTGCGATAAAAGTGATTTCGTATCATCAATAATTCCTAAGTCAATTTCCCAGCGCTTCAAGAAACAATCTTTTCCCACTTCACATTTAAAAGCATCCTGCTCTTTATAATTATATACCGAAACCTCACCGGCAAAACCATCTGTTCCGTTATAAATTTCGCCGTTCACCATGATACCGCAGCCAACTCCGGAAAACATATAAAGAATATTTTTATACTCGCGTTTTAAATCCAGCCAATGCTCGCCGAAACAGGCGGAGGTAGCATCATTTTCAATCAGCGTCGGCAAATTGAATTCTCGCTCGATCAGATTCTTAAAAGGCATATCCACGGAGGCATAGGCATAATAATGGTCCATTTTTTGCGGCCAATGGATAGAACCATCCCTCTTATTTACTAATCCGGCGATACCTACGCCGATACCCTTGATCTGAGAGGTATATTCTTTAGAACGCCTTAAAATTTCACGCACAATCTCTAAAACACATT
>JAQUNE010000047.1 GCA_028717765.1 Candidatus Omnitrophota bacterium
AACCCAATATCCTGGACTTAAGATCACGAATGGGAAAAATCAAACGGTTACGGAACCTATCGTAATAACCTCCCTTATCCTTGGGTAAAACTAAGCCGGATTTCTCTATCAAATTAAGGCTGATATTTTTCGCGCGTAAAAAATTAATTAAGCCGTCCCATTTATCCGGAGCAAAACCTAAATGAAATGATTTAATCGTCTCTTCGCTGATATTACGGCTGAGCAGGTATTTTTTTGCATGGGCCCCTTGCACAGAATTTAAAACCTGCGCATAAAAGCCTTCTGCCAATTCGTTAATTTTATAAAGCTGGGTGCTTAAGTTTACTACCGCAGGATCTTGTTGTGGCACCTGCGGCAAATTGATCCCTACTTTTCGCGCCAGGATCTCCACTGCTTCGGGAAACTCTAGATGATCATAACGCATAAGAAATTTGAAGGCATTTCCGCTCTCCCCGCAGCCAAAACAATGAAAAATCTGCCGGTCCGCAGATACCATGAAAGAAGGAGTTTTTTCATGATGAAACGGACAGAGTGTACGGAAATTTCTCCCTGCGCGCTTAAGCGGCATATATTCTGCGATCAACTCAACAATATTGATCCGGCTTAAAATATCCTCTAAAATATTTTCCGGGATAAGTCCTGGCATAGAATTATTTTTTTTAAGAAAATTATTGGTTTCTGGTTATCCTGCGAAAACCTGAACAATCAAGTATCTGAAACTTCTGTTTTGCCTTAATTTCCAGCCTATCCAGCAGTAAATTAAGCCCTACGGTATCCGAAGAAATATGGCCGGCAATCACCACATTAAGGTTGGCATCTTTTACTTTTCTGAAATGTTCCTCGCTTAAATGCATAGAAACTAGCGTCCTGATCCCCGCCTTGTATAATTTATCATAAACTTCCTTGTTACCTTCTGTGCCTCCGGTCATTTCAAGTAAGATCTTTCCTACCGGCCGGCGCGGATTACCCAGAATGATCTTTGGCCCATTATTCAATTCCCTGTCCGCTAATTTGTATTCGGGAACTTCCATGAGAAGATCCACGATATCCTGGACCTTTTGCGGTTTTTTTTCGGCGAATAATCCGTCGAGAAAACTTGCTACATGATTATCCGCGGGCGTATGCAGGCACATAAATGGCAGATCCAAAAGCCTCGCTGCATCTACCGGGCGCATATGGTTACCCGGCATTAATCTGCGCTCCACTTCATCCATTCTTTCTTCAAGAAGTTCTTTGGCTACACTCGCCGCCACTCCTGCTTTTACAAGAATATCAATTTGTAAACGCATTACTTCATGTAAAGCAGCATAAGCCCTTCCTTCCGGATGATGCGCGATCACCAGGTCCAGCCCTGTTTCAGCGCGCAGCCTGTCAGCTAAAAGCAGTTCCGCGACTTCAATATCGATACCAACAAGAATTCTTTTTATCTCAACATCATCCCTGCCATAAAGCACTGCCGAATCCTCAAAAGATTTAATTGAACTTCTTACTTTTCTCGGATCACGGCTAATGCCGCATTTCACCGCTTCTTCATACAAATGAGCTAATTTCATTTTCTCCTCACTAGAATTTTGATAATAAATGGTTCCAGATAAAATTATGCGTTCCCGGAGCAACCCTAAAGATACGTTTTCCCGAAAGAGAATTATTCACACTCTCTTTAAAATAATTAACATTCATAAAAAGTAAAAGAGAAATGAAAAGGCTAGAAAACAAAATGCCTCTTAATACACCTAATGCTAAAGCGCCCCATTTATCAAAACCCGGGTGCGCCTCCATCTGGATCAAGCGCGCAAAAGCTAAGCGTAAAATCAATACCACTAAATAACCAGCGATCGCCAACGCTAGAAAAGAAAGAATATCAGCTGATGTAGCAACTAATGTATCCTTTGTATTTAAGGATAATGTTTTTTCTAAAAAAGCAGCTGCAGGCTTAAAATAATGGAATGAAATATAGGTAGCAACGACAGTGCCTAGAAATTTAAAAAATTCGGTGGGCAGGCCATTTTTCGCGGCAACCAGGCAAATACGAATAAAACAAACCAACAATACAATATCTACCCAATTGATTTTATGTAATAAGCCAGCCAAGACGTTACTCCTTGAAATTCATTAAGATAACAATATTGAAGTATAACATATCTAAGGTAGGGTGTCAAGGTAAGCGCTTACAAAATCTGTGCTATTCTATCTCAAATGAAATCACCACGTTAAAGGAAAGTTGGTCATAATCCAGCTCCTTGGGAAAGTCGGGAAAGGGTGCCGCATCCTTGATACTTTGCAAGGCAATTGTCCTTAAGTATCCGCTAGGGCTGGACTTCTCATCCACTAAACGCACATTGCGTAAAAAACCATCCTTTGAAAGCACAAAAGAAAGAAAAACTTGCCCGGTTTCCATACGGTTATAATTTTGATAAAGGCAACGTTTGATCTTCTCGCGCACAATTTGAGAATGAGAAATATACGCCGGGCTATCGCTCTTCTCTGTTTCATTCGGTGAAAGGGTAATCTTAGTTTTTACGGTGATGAATTCAGGTTTGATAAATGCCGGCTTGGTAAAGCTAATCTTAGGGATATTCGTTTCTTTAGCGGGCCGAAAAATATCTTCCTTGTTTACTGAAGGAGTAAATGAAGTTTCCCGGGCGGTAATTTTTGTGGGTAATTTTAAAAGAGGGTCAATATTCTCCATCGTCCTTTGCGCAGGCCCTCTCTTATATTGCTTAAGCGGCTTAATATAATGTACTTCCATTTTTTGAGGTTTCTTTTCACCGGGTAGATTTAAAAAATTAAAGCCCGGAGCCTGCAGAACCGCTGCGTGAAAAGTAAAAGAAATTAAAAATGCAATGGGTAATATTTTATCGGAAGGCATCTTAAATGTAGATTAACACAAAAATTTATTTTTTCAACCTCAAAAATCAAACTTTAGCCCGTTAGTGATGGAAAATCCAGGCATAGGATAATCACGGATCACCTGATATTTCTTTGCCAGCATATTGTCTATATTAAAGTAATAACTGATCCCATGTTTAAATTTCTTGGAGGCATTTACCCCTAAAACAAAAAATTGTTTTACCTTTATACTGTTATCGGCATCGTGGAATCTCTGGCCGGTAAACTGCCCCTTAAATTCAATCAAGAAACCATTAAGATTATGATATTTCAAAGAAAAATCGACCTTGTCTTCTGGCTGATAGATGAGGAACTTATGGGTCTTACTATCCTTTGCTAAAAGATAAGTAAACCCTAGCCCAATTTCAAAATTATCAGTGAGGTTAATATGATTTTGCAATTCTGCCCCCTGGATTACCGCCGAGCCGATATTTTTCGGGCTCCAGACGTTTGCAGCATCAGGAACCCAATTAATCAATTCATTGTAATTACTTCTGTAATAAGTCAAATCTGCAGAAAAATATTTATTTAGCCTGGTTTCGTAGCCCAATTCTGCAGTCGCCCCTTTTTCCGGTTTGAGGTTAGGATTGCCCATACTAAATCCGTCATTGGGCCAATAGAGGTCATTAAAGGTGGGCGCGCGGAAAGAACGGCTGACTAAACTATGCAGTTTATTATTCTCATTAAATTTATATAAAAAGCTAAAGCTGGGGGAAGGCTGCAAGCCAAAATTAGAATAATCATCAACGCGTACGCCTAAGGATAATTTTATTTTTTTAGTGAGCTCAAACTGATCATCCAAATACGCTGCTTTAACATTATATTTATGCTTGGCCGTAGAAGTACTATCATTGAAATTACCCACATAGCTTAAGCCGCTTACTAGGCGGTTTTTTTCAAACAACTGCTTGCCCAGTTGTAAATTAACGCCTCTAACCTGGGTAGCTTGGATGGATTTTGGTGCGCCGGTATCATATAATGAATCCATGGAATTTTGCATAAATTCCAAGCGGTCATAATTATTGTATATTTTGGAAGAGATCAAGGTTGTATCATCCACTTTATAGTCCCAGTTAAGATCGAGGAAATTTTTCAGGGTCCTCTGTTTATCGTCGATATCCGGCGCGCTGATCGGGCCCGGTACTCCTACCATGGCTTTATAAAAACCACCGCCAAAAGTAAGGTTATTATTATCATTCAGTTTATATTCCAGTTTGGTATTAAAATCTTTCGCGTTAGTTTCGGAATTAGTACGAAATCCGGCAGAACTTTCGTAGCTGCCGCTTACCAGGTACCCGAATTTACCGATCCTTGCCCCATGCACCAGCCGTTCAAGATAAGTACGAAAAGTTCCAAAACTAGTACTAAATTGGGTTTCCTCTTTTTCTTTCGGTGGGCTCTTGGTAATAATATTTATTGTCCCTCCCATCGCCGAAGAACCGTATAAATTCGAAGTCGGGCCATAGACAACCTCCACCCGCTCAACGTCTTCTAAAAGTATGTTGCTTAAATCAATTGCCCCGTCTCGAGGGCTATTCATCGGCCTGCCATCGATTAAAACCAATACCTGAGAAGCAGTTGACCCGCGCATTCTGATATTTTTTAAGCCGCCTACTCCGCCGTAATCTGATATATCAACCGAGGTCCTTTCGGTTAGTACCTGCGACAAATCTTTTGCTCCGGAAGACTCAATCTCTCCGGAAGTGATCACGTCTACCTTGCGAGAGGTATTACCCGAGCTCTCTTCAACCCTTGAGGGAGTAATAACAATCTTATCCAGGTCAACATCAAGAGCAAATACTGGGATGTAAATGCTAAATCCGCATACTGCCAAAAGAAAAAATATTTTTTTCATCTTCATCTTTTTACCAACTCCTGACTAGGAACTGCACGGTATTTTTTAATATCCAAGAACCAGTGCTTCCAATAACTTTCTTTAATAATCGGCTCTGCTTCCAATATTTCGATACGCTGTTTAAAGATCGGCCCATCTACGACCAAGGTATGAAATTCGCCTTTTTCGCCGCAGGGACATATCCCTTTTGCCTCTAATTCGGCAATTAAATCCAGATCAATATATCTACCGATATATTCTTTACCCATGACATCTGCTTTACAGCTGACAATAATTGTTTTAAAACCTAAGCCTAAAAATTCCGCGATGATTTTTTTGGGATCCAGATTCCAGAGCGGCTCAATGGCAGTAATCTTTAATTCACTACAGACCCGCTCAACCCAACTCTGATGCTCAAGCAAATAGATATCTCCAAAAACCATGGCATTAACACCTTGGGCGATGAATTTATTTACTGCTGCTTTAAATTCTGCTTCATATTTCTGCATATCCGGGCCGACTTCTTCCTGGACTAAAGGTACGCCGATTAATTGCGCCTGAAAATTTAAAAGTTTTCCCTCAACGCCATGAAAACATCCGCGCTTGGACTCGCGAGAGATAAAATTTAACAAGCAGGTTATTTTTACTCCCTGCTTTAACGCCTTATAATAAGCCAAGCAGCTATCCTTTCCACCACTCCAGGACGAAATTGCATTTAAATTATTCATCCAAAAATCCTCCCTAAAATTGTGATCGCAAATAATGTAATCACCTCGGTGATTTCATTTATTGCACCCAGCGTATCACCGGTTATACCACCAATTGTTTTGTTAATGAGTTTACCGATGAAAAAAACCGAAATCGCAATCAAGGCAAAAACAATCAAACCATTAATCTGCAAAATTAAAAGCGCGGCGGCCAATGTAATTAGTGTGGCGATTATAATTACGCGGATATTAATATTCTCGATAAATGCCTTGGCCTTGCCTTCTTGGCGTGCGTAAGGAAATAAAAACATTGTAAACACCATCGCCCATCTGCTAAAAATACAGAGTAAAAGCAGTGATTTACCTATTAGAGATGCAGGTATTGCATAAAGTAGGGCGATCTTTAAAAGTATCACACTGATAATACTTAATACCCCCATCACCCCGGCATGCGAGTCGCGCATGATCTCAAGCATTTGATCTTTACTTTTCCTGCTTAAGAAAGCATCGAAAGAATCAGACAGCCCGTCTAAATGCATCCCGCCGGAGAGCGCGGCTAAGGAAATCACCAGGATAATATCAATAGAAATCTGCGCGAAATCGAGAAAAGAGAATAAACTATTAATTCCAAATAAAATAAAACCTAGAAACAGCCCCACCAAAGGGAAATAAATCATCGCTCGGGAAAATTTTTCCTGATCGATCATAGGTATTTTAATTGGAATAATCGTCAAAAATTGTAGCGCTAATAAAAAACTGATCATGATTTACTTTTCTCCGATACACCCGCGCTCTTAAAGGTAGCCATCTGGGTTAAAATTTTTACTGCTGCCTCTGCTATGCTGATCCCCAATGCTGCTCCCGTACCCTCGCCTAACCTTAAATTTAAATCAATTAAAGGAGTTAACCCGAGATGCTCTAAAATAATCCGGTGCCCCTTTTCCACTGAACAGTGGCTGGCAATAAAATATTCTTTTACTTTAGGCTCCAGATGATAAGCTACCAATGCCCCTGCGCCGGAAATAAAACCATCGATTACAATAGGAACCTTCCTGGCAGCAGCAGCTAAAATTACTCCACAGGTTCCACCAATTTCGAATCCTCCTACTTTCGCCAAACAATCAATGGCGCTAGCTGCATCAGGATGATTACAGCTAATTGCCTGTTCAATAGTGCGGATTTTCTTTTCTAATCCCTGATCGTCCAGGCCCGTGCCACGGCCAGTAACATCTTTTACTGTCCTTTTTGTCAATACCGCGGTGAGCGCGCTGGAAGGTGTAGTATTGCCAATGCCCATTTCTCCGGTACCAATAATATCTATCCCCTTTTTATATTCTTCTTCAAAAATCTCAATTCCTGCTTCAATAGATTTAATTGCCTCTTCCCTAGTCATTGCTGGCCCTTTAGCCATATTTTTCGTGCCGTAATTTATTTTTTTGATGATGAGTTTTGGATCTGGCTTTAAATCACTAGCAACACCTAAATCCGCCACTACCACTCTTGCCCCGGCATGTTTTGCCAAAACATTGATTGCCGCTCCCTGATTGATAAAATTATAGACCATCTGCGCGGTAACTTCTTTTGGATATGCACTCACGCTCTCTTCGCATACACCGTGATCCGCAGCAAGCGTAAAAATAACTTTATTTTTCAGTGCAGGATTAAGATTATGCGTGATTCCCACGATCTGCTTGGCCAATTCTTCCAGCCTGCCTAAGCTGCCTAGTGGCTTAGTAAGATTATCCAGGCGTTCTTGCGCAAGCGCTCTGATATTTTCGTCGGGTATCTTGATATTTTTTCTTATCTCAGATATTTTATCCATTTTTTCGCCCTTTAATTTTTGTAGGTATCCCGGAGATCAAAAAGAATACCTCGTCGCTATTTACTGCCATAAATTGATTAACTCTTCCTGCGATATCGCGGAAATTCCTTCCTAACTTATTCCTGGGAACTATCCCTAACCCCACTTCATTGGAAACAATGATCACTCTGCCTTTAAACTTTTTTAACTGCTGCAAAACTTTTTTAATATTATTTTCAATGGAATCGTGGCTAGCCCCGGATAAAACCAAATTAGAAACTAAAAGTGTTAAGCAATCAATGATGATGCAGGGGAAATTATTCCTGATTTTTCCTAAAGCACGCATAATTTCTTTTGGCTCTTCGAATGTCTGCCAATGGCCAGGACGAGAACTTTGATGCGCTTTGATGCGCTGCTGCATTTCTTTATCTAATCCCTGGCAAGTAGCGATAAAGGC
The DNA here is from genome assembly GCA_028717765.1 of Candidatus Omnitrophota bacterium. The sequence continues at coordinate 7,689 of JAQUNE010000047.1, forward strand.
TACCTGACGATACTTTTTAGCCAGCTCTAAGGCAAAAGTACTTTTTCCGCTTCTTGCTCCGCCTAATATAAAGGTTATTTTAGCCATGAGATCCCTCTAAATGAGAAACATCGTTAAATTTTTTTATCTTTGTTTTACCTTTTTTCTCTTCAACTATACTTATGCTTGCAGATGAAGGAATCTGCTTCCAAAATTCTTTTGATTTAAGAATATGGTTGAGAAAAATACTGATCGAACCGCCGTGACAGACCACAGCCACAGTTTTGCCCTGATTAGCAACGATAATTTTACAGACCGCTTTTACTACACGCTGTTTAAAATCTTTTAAATTCTCACCCTTGGGAATAGTGGTATTAAAGGGATCCTTGAGCCATTTCTTTAAAACTAGGGGGTGCTTTTGCATTACTTGCTGATAAGTCAATCCCTCAAAGACCCCGAAATGTATCTCCCTGAGATCCGCCACCTTTTCAACCTTGCATTTTGAAAAAATAATTTTTGCGGTTTCCAAGGCGCGTTTTTTATTGCTCACATAAATTTTATCTACCGGCTGAGAACTTAATTTTTGCTTTAATTTTCTTGCCTGGGCCTTTCCTTTACGGTTAAGGGGAATATCTGTTGAGCCGGCGTACTTTTTTTTAAGGTTCCACTCTGTCTGGCCGTGCCTGATAAAAATCAATTTAGTGGCCACGGTTTTTCTCCTCTTGCGGCACCAGAATGATATAAGGCTTTTTGCTGATCGGATTTTCCTTTACCACGACAATGGTTTTATAGACCGCCTCAATATTTTGATAGGTTAACACTTCTTCCGGAGCACCCGCTTTAAAAACCTCTCCTGCGTTTAAAAGCAGGACCCGGTTACAATATTCGCTTGCCAGATTCAAATCATGCAAAACCATGACAATAGTAAGATTACTTTGACGGTTAAGCTTCTTTAAGAGATCCAATACCTGGATCTGATGGCCAATATCTAGATGTGAGGTCGGCTCATCTAAAAATAGCAGAATCGGCTCCTGGGTAAGTGCTTTGGCAATTATTACGCGTTGGCGCTCTCCGGAACTTAGCTCATCAATGCGTTTAAGTGCTAGATTCGTTGTATCGGTTGCCACCATCGCATTTTGTGCGATCTGCCGGTCTTTTTTACTTTCAGCTTGCAGCCTTTTTAAATGTGGGATCCTACCCATTAAGACAATTTCTAAAACTGTAAAAGGAAAATTGATTGCCGTATCCTGTTGCACAAAAGCCACCCTTTGACAAAACTTTTTTAAATCCATCC
>JAQUNE010000048.1 GCA_028717765.1 Candidatus Omnitrophota bacterium
CCTTTTATCGGCGGGCCATTGCTTTTATTTGTACTTTATTACGGCCTATATAAATTCGTGGGAGTTTTCGGCGCTGGCGTATTGGTAGATTTTCTGGAAAAACATGTTTTTTCCACGCATGTCAATCCGATAGCGATTAACCTGGTGCATCGTGGTATCCCTTTTGCGCCGTTACAGGATCTATTAGTCGGGGAATATGGCATTATTACTCTCGGAATACGTTATGCCTTTGCGATTATCCTGCCGATTGTGGCGACATTTTTCTTTGCCTTCGCGATTATCGAAGATACCGGGTATTTACCGCGCCTAGCCATGCTAGTGGATCAGCTTTTTAAAAGAATCGGGCTCTCTGGTAGGGCGGTAATTCCGTTAGTATTAGGTTTAGGCTGTAGTACTATGGCCACAATAGTAACGCGCACCCTGCCAAGCAAGAGGGAGCGGATCATCGCTACACTTCTTTTGGCATTAGCGATTCCTTGTTCCGCGCAGATGGGCGTAATTATGGCGTTACTTGGCGGTAAACCGCTGGGGTTAGTGGTTTGGCTATCGGTAATCATCGTGGTATTTTTACTAGTTGGATTTCTCGCTGCTAAAATTATGCCAGGAGAATTGCCTTCTTTTTATATGGAGATACCTCCTTTAAGGCTGCCGCATCTTTTTAATATTTTACGTAAAACTTTTGTGCGCCTGCAATGGTATTTTCTGGAAGTATTGCCGCTTTTTATTTTTGCCAGTATTTTTATTTGGCTTGGGCAGTTAACCGGAATATTTAACCTTTTAGTAAAAATTTTAGAGTATCCGGTGCGTTGGATCGGCTTGCCTTCGGAAGCTGCAGTGGCATTTTTATTTGGTTTTTTCCGCAGGGATTACGGTGCCGCCGGTTTGTATGATCTAAAAAAAATCGGAGCCTTGTCAGGAAATCAATTAGTCATTGGCTGTGTTACCCTGACCTTGTTTTTGCCATGTATTGCCCAGCTTTTAATGAATATAAAAGAACGCGGAATACGGCTGGGAATTGCCATGTCAGTTTTTATCCTTTTCTTTTCATTTGCCGTAGGGTTCACCGTTAACCAGATTTTTATTTTATTTAATTTACACATTTAATCAAAAAGGGGCTTTTAGATGCACAGCGTTGGTAAAGAAGAGATATTCTCGTTATTAGAACTAAAAACAAAGAGGAAAGGTAAAATCGCTTATCTGCGCGCAAAAGATAAAAATCAAATGCAAAAATTAATTTCTATCGGAGCGCTGCCCGGGGCAGCAATTGTATTAGTACAAAAGTTTCCTTCTTATGTTTTTGAGCTTGGGCACAGTCAATTTGCCGTAGATAAGGAATTGGCCCAGGCGATATATGTCAAGGTGTCCAGATGAAAGCGATCGCTTTGATTTCCGGCGGACTGGATAGCACTTTAGCTGTAAAATTGATGCAAGATTTAGGCATAGAATTAATTTGCCTAAATACGGTCAGCCCTTTTTGTCAGTGTAACCATCGTTCCAGTTCAGGCTGTTTTCATGGTGCGGCAGAAGTAGCTAAAGACTTAGGGCTAAAATTAATCAGCATTAATGTCGCCGAAGAATTTTTACCAATCGTAAAGAACCCCAAGCATGGTTACGGTTCTAATATGAATCCTTGTATTGATTGTCGGATACTGCTTTTTAAAAAGGCAAAAGAGGCAATGCAAAAAGAAGGTGCGTCATTTCTCATTAGCGGAGAAGTATTAGGCCAGCGGCCGATGTCGCAGAGATTACATAAGATGCAGTTAATTGAGAGGGAAGCTGGCGTTGAAGGCTTAGTTTTACGCCCACTTTCAGCAAAGGTGCTCGCACCCACGCTTATGGAAAAGCAAGGCTGGATAGAAAGGGGTAAATTATTGGCGATTAGTGGCAGAGGAAGAAGAGAGCAGATTGCTTTAGCATCCAGTTTTGGGATTAATGATTATCCTTGTCCTGCCGGCGGTTGCCTGCTTACCGATGTTGGGTTTAGTAGGCGATTAAAGGATCTCTTAAAATACTCAGAGTTTAATCTTGAAAATATTTTTTTGCTTAAGGTTGGTAGGCATTTTCGCCTGAATGAAGAGGTAAAATTAGTAGTTGGCAGGAATGAAGAGGAGAACAAGCGCATAACTAATTTATTAAAAGAAGAGGATTTTCTTTTTTCTCCCGATGAAAAAATAGCCGGGCCGACTTGCTTGGGCAGGGGAAAATTTAATCAGAGCTTGATTAAACTTTCCTGTAGTATCGCCAGTTATTATGCGGATTTAAATGGCGCGGTAGGCACTGATATAATCTGCAAAAAATTTTCCGGAGAACAACTGAGAATAACGCAAGCTTTCCCTCTGGCAGAATCCGAATTAGTTAAATTGCGAATATGAGAGAAGCATTGCTTTATGAAAAGCTTGGGTCTAATATTGTGCATTGTTTTCTCTGCAGCCATCACTGCCAAATTAATGACGGGCATTTTGGTTTTTGCGGGGTGAGACAAAATTTAAAAGGCACCCTTTATACCTATGCCTATGGTAAGGTAATTGCCGCGCATGTCGATCCAATTGAAAAAAAGCCACTCTATCATTTTTTACCTGGAACTTCTAGCTTTTCTATAGCTACTATCGGCTGTAATTTTCGCTGTGGATTTTGCCAGAATTGGGAGATCTCACAGAAATCTTTCCGGGATAGCCAGATTTTAGGCGGTGCAGAATTATCTCCAGAAAGAATTGTCAAGGAGGCGCTGGAGAATCAATGCCAGAGCATATCTTATACTTATACTGAGCCGACGATATTTTTTGAATATGCATTAGAAACCGCAAAATTAGCCAAAGCTAAAGGATTAAAGAATGTTTTTGTCACCAATGGGTATATGACTAAAGAGGCGCTAGTTTTGATCAGGCCATATCTGGATGCGGCAAATGTAGATTTAAAGTTTTTTAAAGAAGAATCTTACAGAAAAATTTGCGCCGGCAGCTTAACGCCGGTGTTAGATTCTATCAAGTTGATGCGGGAAATGGGCATCTGGGTGGAAGTAACTACTTTGATCGTGCCGCAAGAAAATGATTCTGCGCAGGAACTTGTTCAGATCGCCGGGTTTATCGCTTCCGTGGATAAAGATATTCCTTGGCATGTTTCGCGTTTTCATCCGGATTATAAATTTATTGATCATAGCTTTACTCCTGAGGATACTCTGAAGATGGCACTGGAAGAGGGAAAGAATGCCGGCCTTAGCTTTATATATGCCGGAAACGTCTCGGGCTTTGGAGAGGATACCTTTTGCGCGCATTGTCAGAAATTATTGATCCGAAGGGAAGGCTTTAATGTTTTAGAGTCGCATCTTAAAGGGAATAAGTGCGTCTATTGCAGCCAAAATTTGGCCGGAGTATTCACTAATTAATTTTAGAGAGGAGAGGTAAAATGGCAGTGAAGTTTAAAGTAATCACCTTAGTTTTAATTTTACTCCTTGTCGGTTTTTTTACGCTCGATAAGCCCTCGCAGGCACAAGCAGAGAAAAGTTCTGAAACAGCAGATTCTTCTAAGCTTGAACAAATATTTGAATCCCAAAAAGAGATTTTAAGCCAACTAGCTCTGATCAAAGAACAACTGGATAGTATTCAACTTCATACAAATAAGCTCTGATTGTAAGGGGATCAAATAAAGCATAGATTGGGGTTGAATTCAGGTTGTTTATGGTATATACTTAAAACAATGAAAAGATCATATTTTTTGAAGATAATTTGCTGTTTTTTGTTCTTGTTTTCGCTAGTTGCCTTTATTAAGGCAGTTTGCGATGACGAAGAATCCTCATTGAATACGCTGTGCGGCAACGTCGGTGACCTGCGCTATTACGAAGTTTTAGCCGAACATCTTAATGCCATAGGCAGCATATTCTATGAACAACGCCATGATTTACTCGGCCTGGAATCCTTTATTTTATACCTGGAAAGACAGGAGAAATCTCCCCCTTTTAGAGCCTTCGCGTAAAATCCCAGAAATTTTTTAAATTTAACCATCAAAGAAAGGATAATTATTATGAAACGCACTTTAATTGCTTTAGTAATTCTTGGGCTTACCAGTGTTTGGTGTTTTGCCCAAGGCACGCCCGTTTCCGGAACGGTAGCTACGGAAACAAAAGATAAAGATGCCCTTAAAGTAACAGAGCATCCCCAAAATACAAAAGGGGTAAAAAAAGAAGTAGGAAAACCAAAAAAGAAGAAAAAGCTGATTCACCACAATCAGCAGAAAGAAGAAAAACCTGTAACAAAGCAATAAGTTGTTAAAAATGTTCCTTCATAAGGGCAGATACCTCTTTTTTATGTATCTGCCCTTTTTTTATGCATAAATTTTGCTTGCGAGCCAGTGAAACTTAGTATATGATTTGAAGATCATGAAAAAAATTCAGATTGATGCCTATAGTTTATTACAAAAGATTAGATTGGAAAAACCGCTCATCCACCATCTGACCAATTGGGTGACTATCTATGATTGCGCCAACATCGTGAAAATTATCGGGGCTTCTCCAGTAATGGCGCATGCTAAAGAAGAAGTTAGCGAAATGTCCGCAATCGCCTCCAGCCTGGTCTTAAATATCGGGACACTTACGCCGGATTTTGTTGAAGCGATGAAGCTGGCAGCGCAGAGTGCGAATCATAAGGGCATCCCGGTAATTCTTGATGTTTGCGGAGCAGGTGCCACTACTTTACGGGATAAGAAATCTTTTGAATTACTGGAAGAAGCGAGGATCGATATTATTAAAGGCAATGCCTCAGAAATTTCGCGCATAGCCGGAGAAAAGGTGAATACAAAAGGGGTAGATTCTTCGGTAATCGAAAAAGATTTACTTAAAGTAGCAGAGAAACTTAGCCAGGAACGTAAGTGCACAGTAGTAATTACAGGAAAAGAAGATGTTGTGGCCTCTGCGGGAAAATTTTATCTCATCAAAAATGGCACTCCTCTGATGTCGGAAATCGTCGGTACCGGATGTATGGCCACTTCATTGATCGGAACTTTCGCTGCGGTAGAGAGAGATTTTGCCTTTGCTGCTGCAGCAGCATTGGTTTGTTTTGAAATTAGTGCCGAATGCGCGGCGAAAAAAGTTTCCGGGCCGGCGGCATTCAAGGAGAGATTGTTTGACTGCATCTATTCTTTAGATAAAGAGACCATTGATAAGATGCAAAAGGTAGAGGGATGAAGGGTTTTTATTTTATTACCGATGCGCGACTTAGCCGCGCGGGGATTTTTAATGATGTCAAATCTGCAATAGCTGCGGGTGTGAAAGTTGTGCAGTATAGGAACAAATCTCTTAGTGCCAAGGAGGCGTTTAAGGAAGCGCTAATTTTAAGAAAACTATGCCGTAAGATAACCTTTTTAATTAATGACCGGGTTGATTTAGCGTTGGCTGTAGGGGCTGATGGAGTACATCTTGGCCAGGATGACCTTCCTTTTAAGGTAGTAAGATGGCTTTTGGGAAAAAATAAAATCATTGGCCTGACAGTGCATTCTTTAAGCCAGGCTCAAGATGCAGAAAAAATCGGCGCTAATTATTTAGGGGTTTCCCCGATTTTTAGCACAAAAACCAAATCAGATGCTGGAAAGCCCGTAGGATGTACTTTAATTAAAAGCATTAAGCAGAGAGTTTCTTTACCTGTTATTGCAATAGGCGGAATAAACCTTTCAAATGCCAGAGAGGTTATTGCTGCAGGAGCAGATGGTTTAGCGGTAATTTCTGCGGTAGTTACAAAACCCGACGTAAAAAATGAAATCAATAAATTCCAAAAATTTTTCTCTTAAAGCAGGTTAACCATGGAGAATGTGATACTTATTATTTCCGGAATGCATTGTGCCTCTTGCGCGGTAAATATTGAAGGGGGGTTGCGTAAAATTCACGGTGTAGCCCGGGTAAATGTAAATTTCGCTACTGAGGAAGCATATATTGAATACGACGCAGAAAAAACTAACCAGCATGAACTTGAGGCAGCGATTGAGAAAATTGGTTATAAGGTGGTTCAGCCAACGCAGAGCATAGAAAAGCAAGGCTCGGCCACGGAAAGAATAAAATTTTTCACCTCACTCTTATTTTCCTTACCTTTAATGTATCTGGCAATGAGCCAGCACTTAAAACTTTACCTCCCTACGCTGGTAATCAAGAATATGGCGCTGGTACAGTTTCTTTTAGCTACGCCAGTGGTAATAGCTGGGTATCAGTTTTTTACCAGGGGCACACAAGCGGTATTTCGAACTCGCAGTGCCAGCATGGATACATTAATTACTCTTGGGGTGGGAAGTGCTTATTTATATAGTTTATTTTATTCTTGTTTAATTTGGCTAAATAAAATCCCACCTTCTACGGAAAATCTTTATTATGAAATTGCCGCATTTTTGCTTACCTTTATTCTTCTGGGAAGATTACTTGAAGCTAAAGCCAAAGGTAAGGCTTCGCAGGCAATCAGGAAACTTATCGGGCTGCAAGCTAAGAGTGCCACCGTCATTAGGGAGAATATAGAAATAGAGATTCCTATAGAAGAGGTGAAGATTGATGATATTGTAGTTGTGCGACCCGGAGAGAGAATTCCTGCTGATGGGATAGTTGTTGAGGGGCATTCTGCGGTTGATGAGTCAATGATTACCGGTGAGAGTATGCCTGTTGAGAAAACTATTGGTAGCCAGGTAATTGGGGCAACGATAAATAAGACCGGAAGTTTTAAATTTAGGGCCGCGCGCATAGGCAAGGATACGGTTTTAGCACAGATTATTAGATTGGTCCGCCAGGCCCAGGCATCAAAAGCCCCGATTCAGAAATTGGCAGATAAAATCTCGGCATACTTTGTTCCTACGGTCTTAATCATCGCAGCTGTGTCTTTTGTTTCTTGGCTTTTTTTTGGGGCTAGCTTGACTTTTGCGCTTTCTATATTTATTTCAGTATTGATTATCGCCTGCCCCTGTGCCTTAGGTCTGGCTACACCTACAGCGATAATGGTAGCAACAGCTGTCGGTGCAAATCAAGGGATACTTTTTAAAAACGCAAAGAGTTTGGAACTTTTTCATCAAATCAGGGCAATAGTTTTTGATAAAACCGGGACTTTAACTAAAGGCAGCCCCATGGTAACTGATATCTTTAGTGCGAAAGAGGCAAGCGAAAACGACATTTTGAGGTATGCAGCGATTGCGGAAAAACACTCTGAACATCCCTTGGCGGAAGCAATTATTATATCCGCGAAAAAACATAATCTGGATATTCCTGAACCGGATGCCTTTAATTCTCTTACCGGAAAAGGGGTGATCGCTCGTTTTCAGGATCAGATCATCCTTTTGGGAAACCGCAAATTATTTCTCGATCGGCAGATCGATATTTCGGTTATCGAAGAAAAGCTATATAACCTGGAACAACAAGGTAAGACCGTGATGATTGTAGGTTTTCAGAACGAAGCCATTGGGATGATTGCCCTAGCTGATACGCTTAAAGAATCTTCTCAGGCTACAATAGATGCTTTGAAAAAAAATGGCAAATGGGTGGTAATGATTACAGGGGATAATCGTACAACCGCGCAGGCTATTGCCGGCCAGCTGGGTATCCATAAAATCTTAGCTGAGGTGTTGCCTGAAGATAAGGCCCGGGAAATTAAGCAGTTGCAGGCTCAAGGAATTAAGGTGGCAATGGTTGGCGACGGCATTAATGATGCTCCGGCACTCGCCCAAGCAGATATTGGCGTTGCCATCGGAGCAGGCACGGATATTGCCATTGAATCAGGAGATATCGTCTTGATTAAAGATGACTTGAGGGATGTGGTCGTAGCGATAGATTTATCGCGTTATGCGATGAAGAAAATCAAAGAGAATCTTTTTTGGGCATTTTTCTATAATGTCATTGGCATACCCGTGGCTGCCGGGTTATTGTATCCTTTTACCGGATTTCTTTTAAATCCGGTGGTTGCCGGAATGGCAATGGCTTTTAGTTCAGTAAGTGTAGTTGGAAATTCTCTGCTCATGCGCAGGTATAAAAGAATAATACCCAACTAGATATAGGAGGTGTTTATGAGAAAAGTAATTTGTATTTTAAGTTTATTTGTTTTTTTTGCCGCGCAGTTTGGTTGCGCCCAAAATAATCCCGCAGACGTACACAAAAATCTCAAAAATGACCAAGAAAAAAATACACCCGCGGTTAAAGTGATAAAATTAGAAGCATTTCAGTATGGATTCTCTCCTGACCCAGTAATTGTAAAAAAAGGAGAGAGAGTTAGGCTAGAGATTACTTCGCGCGATGTTACGCATGGGGTATATATTGAGGAATATGGTATTAAGGAAACCGTAAGTAAGGGCGAGAAGAAAGAAGTAGAGTTTACTGCGGAGAAGCCAGGTACTTTTGAAATTATTTGTTCTGTTTACTGCGGGCCGGGGCACTCTGGAATGAAGGGGAAATTGGTGGTGCAGGATGATCAAACTCCTTAAAGATAAGAAAAATATAGTAATTATCCTTTTTACGCTTCTCTTCTTGATGAGGATCCCCCAGGAGAGCCCGAGATTTATTTTTTGGATCTTAGGCGGGGTAGCTCTTGCTTACTCGATAGATTCTATTACGGGAAATCTCTTCTTAAAGAAGAAAGGGTTTGCTAATAGCGCCATTATTAGCGGTACGATCGTTTCGGGAATTCTAGATTACCATCAACCCTGGTATATTTTGTTAATTTTCGTAATAGCGGCGATAATCTCCAAATACTTGGTAAGATCTAGAGGCAAACACATTTTTAATCCGGCGAATTTCGCTTTATTCCTTGCTACGATCTTTAAAATTCCGCTTACCTGGAACATAGAATCAAATATCCCTTTGATTATTATATTTGGAATTTACCTTAGCTTTACCTATAGGAAACTATTCCATATTCTGGGGTTTTTACTAGTTTTTTCAATACCGCTTATTTTTTTAAAAACCAATCCTTTTCAATTGGTAAGCTGGTTTTT
>JAQUNE010000049.1 GCA_028717765.1 Candidatus Omnitrophota bacterium
TGACCTTCTTTTATAATTTTGATGCTCTGATTGTAAAGCAACTCCATTTCATTTCTCGTGTCACTCATTTTTCGTTCCTCCAATTATTTTTATTTTTTTAATTTTGTATTTGGATTTTTGGATTTAAAACAAAAACACCCCCTTTACAAAATATTTTTATAAAGCCGGATAACACTAAAAATAAAGAAAATAATTTATGCAGACTAAAATTGTAAGAATTAATTTTGTGGGGCCGATAGAATGGAGGGCTAATTAACATGCAAAATGCCTGGATTATCCTTTTGCCAAGTAATATCCTGACAAGGCGCCCTCCTTTCCATGATTATTTGCTTTCTGTAATATGTTAACATTTTTATTGCATCTTCAAAATAATATTCCGTCCTAATGCCAATAGCTGTTTGGCCTTATTTAAGCTTTGTGACTCGGCATAAAGGCGCATGATCGGCTCTGTACCTGAGCCCCTGAACATTAGCCAACTTTTATCTTCGCAAATTAATTTTATCCCATCATAATCTTTGATTTCTCTAACTTTTTTTCCTAACAGCTCTTTCGGTAAATCTTCTTTTCTTGGTTCAACACGGTGTGATAAATGTAGATCGTCACGCAAATAATAATATTTCCCAAACTGCTTTTCGGTTTCATTAAGTATTTTTAGGATATTTTTATTGCGATAAACCATCATTTCTAAAAGTAATAAACCCGCAACTGTGCCGTCTCTCTCAGGAATATAGCCTTTTACACCCATTCCTCCGGCTTCTTCGCCACCGGCAACGATATCCTCTGTTTCCATGAGATTAGAAATATACTTAAACCCCACAGGAGTTTCGTACAATTTTACTTTTAGGAACTGCGCGATATTATCGATCATGGTCGTGCCGCAGATCGTTTTTACGATCCCGCCAGACCATTTTCTGTCCTGATTTAAATGTAAGGCAAGCAAACCTAAAATCTTCTGGGGATGGATAAATACCCCTCCAGGAGCAACTGCAGCGATCCTGTCAGCATCTCCATCCAGGGCAATTCCTAAGTCAAATTTTTCTTGCCTAACACGCTTTTTTAATTCCTCTAAATTCTCTTCTACGGGTTCTGGCCGGCTGCCGCCAAAAGAAGGATTAATGGAATTTCTCATAAATTCTATTCTTATGGAACTGCCTTTGAGAATTTCTGCGATAAAAGAATCTCCGGATCCATGCATCGCATCCACAAGAATTTTGAATTTTTTGTTTTTTATCTTCTTAAAATCAATATAGTTGCGGATAAATTTCACATAATCTTTTACAACATTATCTTTTTTTACAGGAGTTCCTTGCGGATCATCTTCTTTTACCGGATTTTTCCCCAATAATTCCTCTACTGCATGGGTCAGATCCAAAGAAGCAGCCCCTCCTGAAGAATTTTTAATCTTAAAACCATTGTATTCAGCAGGGTTATGCGAAGCAGTAATCATGATCCCTAAATCCAGCTTTCTTAATTTAACCGTCAGGCTTAAAGCAGGCGTTGGAACAGCGCAATCAGAAAGTACAACATCAAGGCCATTATTTTTCAAAACCTGCGCAACAATCCCTGCAAAATTAGCGGACATAAACCTGGTATCAAACCCAACAGCGATTTTTTTCCCGCCTCCGACATAATCGGCAACTGCCTGAGAAAGAATCTTTAAATTTTTAAAAGTATAATTATCCGCGATGATCCCTCTCCAACCATCTGTGCCGAATTTAATTTCTCCTGCTTTTTCCATTTCTACTACTATCCTTTCTCTAAAATGATTGATTTAAGCTTATTTTCGAATATTTTTAATCGCGAGTTTCGTATTCTTAGCGCCAAAAATATATGAACCTGCTGCTAAAATTGTTGCACCCGCGCAAATCAATTTGGCCGCATTCTGGTCATTTACCCCGCCGTCAACCGAAATCTCTCCTTTAAATATTTGACGCAGTTCTTTAACTTTATCAAACGCAGCGGGAATAAACTTCTGACCCCCGAAACCAGGATTAACTGACATCACCAAAACAAAATCAATATATTTTAAAATATTTTTAATTTTCTTTAACGCTGTTGCAGGATTTAAGGAAACACCCAAGAGAATATTTTTCTTTTTTAATTTACCCCTTAAAATTTTTATTTTTGCCTCAGAGATCGTTTCGATATGCACGGTAATCATGTCGCTACCCGCAGCAACAAAATTATCGACAAAATCTTGCGGGTTCTCAATCATTAAATGCACGTCAAGCGGCAAAGAGGTAATTTTACGGATCGACTTCACCACCGCTGGGCCGATAGTAATGTTCGGAACAAAGTGCCCGTCCATCACATCAATATGCAATAAATCCGCTCCCGCAGCTTCTACTTTTTTGATCTCTCTATCCAAACAACTAAAATCCGCAGAAAGTATCGAAGGGGCTATTTTTACTCTTTTCATCGGTATAACTTCCTCTTCGTAATATATTTAAATACCCCATCAGGAACCAGATAACGAAACGAGGTATTCTGTTTAATACAGGAACGAATTTCAAAAGCAGAAATATCCACTGCCCTGATGGCTACCGTAGAAATATAACTAGGTATTTTTTCCAAAGGATAACCCGGCCTGGTAGCAACTACAAATTTTACCATTTTAATGATCTCGTTAAGATCCTTCCATTCTTCTAAATACTTTAATAGATCTGAACCGGTAATAAAATACAGTTCGTCGTTTGCATAAACTTTTTTTAATGCGTTGATGGTGTCAATCGTATATGAACGGCCGTTTCTCTTAATTTCTACATCAGAAACTATAAAATACTTGTTTGCTTTGATCGCGATCTCAATCATTTTTAATCGGTCGATTGCTTGAGCAATATCCGAATTATCCTTATGCGGAGGCAAAAAGGTGGGTACGAATATCACCTTATCCAGGCCTAATTTTTCCCTTACCTCTTCCGCTAAAATCAAATGACCCAGATGTATGGGATTAAATGTCCCGCCTAAAATGCCGATTTTCATCTGATTGCCCCTTAAGTCCTAATTTGGCCGTTTCCATAAACCATATATTTATAGGAAGTCAGCTCTTCAAGCGCCATCGGTCCGCGGGCATGCAGTTTATCCGTAGAAATTCCGATTTCAGCACCTAAACCAAACTGATATCCATCGGTAAAACGTGTAGATGCATTCAGGTAAACACAAGCAGAATCCACCCTTTTTAAAAATTCCTCTGCATTTTTTTTATCATCAGTAATAATTGAGTCGGAATGATGTGAACCGTAAAAATTTATGTGCCTGACTGCCTCTTCTAAATTATTAACAACTTTTACCGAAAGGATTAAATCCAAATATTCAGTAAAATAATCTTTTTCTCTTGCCGCTTTAACCCCTGACTTAATAATCCTACGCGTCATTGGACAGCCCCTAATTTCCACACCGGCATCCTTAAACATCTTAATCATCCCCGGCAGAAATCTGATTGCCGCGTCTTTATGCACCAGCATGGCCTCCATGGCATTACAAACACCCGGACGCTGGACCTTGGCATTAAAACAAATCTCCTGGGCCATATTTAAATCCGCCCATTCGTCAACATAAACATGGCAAATCCCTTTATAATGCTTAATCACGGGAATTAAAGAAGACTTTACCACTTTTTTAATTAGGCTTTCGCCGCCGCGAGGAATCACTAAATCAATATAATTATTCATTTTCAATAATAAATCCACGGCACTGCGATCCCTGGTACCGATTAAATTGATTGCTGCCTTTGGTAAATGATGCCTCTCTAAGGGAATTATTAGTGCCCGGTAAATTGCCAGATTTGAATTTAAGGCTTCACTGCCACCCCTTAAAATCAGGCTGTTGCCTGATTTAAAACACAAGCCAATACATTCAGCGGTAACATTTTGCCGCGACTCATAAATTATCACAATCACCCCTATTGGGGTACGCACCTTATGAATATCCAAGCCGTTTGGCCTGCGCCAAGATTTAAGCTCCTTGCCCACGGGGTCATTTAATTTTGTGAGCTCCAATAGCGAATCCGACATCTCGGTGATACGTTTTTCATCAAGGCTAAGCCGGTCAAGCATTGCAGCAGACAGCCCTTGTTTTTTGGCCAAAGATAAGTCCAGCTTATTTGCCTTTAAAATTATTTTTCTTCTGGCAATTAAGGATTTTGCCATCTCCTTAAGCACTTGATTTTTTAGCGCAGAAGAAACTACAGCCAGTTCCCTGGAAGCTTGCTGTGCGTTTTTTGCAATCTGTGTTAAGTCAGTTTTTAGGCTCATCTTTATAATATCACTATGTCGTTACGGTGGATCACTTCCTTATCGGATCTCTTCCCCTTCACTTCCTCAATTTTCCTGCTAGAAATTCCAACCTTGCCCCTGGCAAATTCATTCCGTTGGGTATCAACAATACTAATAATATCTCCTTTGTCAAAACTATTTTCTAAACTGGTAATCCCCACACTAAGCAGGCTTTTCTTGCCTAAAAGCGCTTTTTTTGCGCCTTCATCCACAACAATCTTTCCCTTTGGCTTAGTTCCAAAGGCGATCCAACGTTCTCTCTGCGTTAACCCGGCCTTAGGAACAAAAAGCGTCCCATATTTTTGCGGATCATTCAAAACCGAAAGAATGATCTCCTTTTTCTGGCCATTGGCAATCACACAAGGAATACCAGAATCCACGCAAATTTTAGCGGCCTCAATTTTTGTGATCATCCCTCCCACGCATGTCTTTTTTGTCGTTGGGCACGCCAAAGATTTAATCTGGGCGTTGATTTCATCAACTACAGGGATCACATTTTTCTCGAGGTTTAATAACCCGTCTACGTCAGAAAGGATAACCAGTAAATCCGCAGAAATTAGAGCCGCCACCAAAGCAGAAAGCCGGTCATTGTCTCCAAATTTAATTTCTTCGGTAGAAACCGTATCATTCTCATTAATAATCGGCACACTGCCTAATTTTAAAAGTGTGAGCAGCGTATTCTTGGCGTTGAGATAACGCCTGCGATCGTTAAAATCATCCCAGGTTAAAAGGATCTGCGCGGAATTTATTCCTGATTTCTTTAAAAAATACCCGTAACTATCCATCAACACATTCTGCCCGATCGCCGCAGCTGCCTGAAGATACGGCAGGTCCTTCGGCCGGGATTTTAACCCTAATATATCCATCCCCAAGGCAATCGCACCGGAAGAAACAATCACAATTTCTCTATTTTCCTTTTTTAATAAAAAGGCAATTTGGGAAACTATCTCGGAGAGCCTTGCTATATCCAGCGATTCTTTTTTAGAATAAAAAAGGCTGCTACCGACTTTTATGACGATTGTTTTATAGTTTTTTCCTGATAGCGTCAACTAACTCCTCCAGCCCCTCTTTCTTTAATGCTGAAATCGGGTAAACTTTTTTTCTGGTTACTTTACGTAATCTCGTAAGATTAACCTTGGCACCATCAAGGTCCATCTTATTTGCTACAATAATTTGAGGCTTCAAGATAAGCTCTTTGCCGTATTCTTTTAATTCCAGGTTGATCTTTTTATAATCCTCGAGCGGATCCCTGCCTTCAAAACCTGCAATATCAATTAAATGAATTAAAACTTTTGTCCGCTCAACGTGCCTTAAAAATTTATCGCCCAAGCCTTTTCCCTGCGCTGAGCCTTCGATCAAGCCAGGGATATCCGCAACAGTAAAAGAATCATCCTTTACTCCTACTACACCCAAAACAGGAAATTTTGTCGTAAAAGGGTACGCGGCAATTTTCGGATGAGCATTAGAAATGTTAGAAATTAAGGTTGATTTTCCGGCATTCGGAAAACCAACTATCCCCACATCGGCGATCAAGCTTAAATCAAACAGCAATTCCCGCTCTTCGCCTGGCTGACCGTCGGTAACTGTTCCTTTATGCATATTGCCAGTGCCGCCTCTGCCGCCTCTGGCTATGCAAATTTCTTCCTGATCAACCTTTAAATCGCGTAATACACACCCTGTTTTAAAATCCTTGATGATCGTGCCACAAGGAACCCTGATTGTTATCGCGGGAGCATCCTTACCTTTTCTGGTATTACCCGAACCGTGCTCTCCGTGCTTGCCAAAAAAGTGCTGATTATATTTAAAATCCAACAGGGTATGCAGATTTCTGTCTGATTTAATAATAATATCAGCTCCGCGCCCGCCGTGTCCGCCATCCGGAATGCCTTGGCGCGTGTATTTATCCCGATAAAAACTCTCGCACCCTCTGCCGCCTTTTCCCGCGCGGACCTGAATTTTTGCGCTATCAATGAACATTTATCTAGCTTTCTGTGCCGATTTCCTTGATTTTAAGGCGGGTAAGCTGCTGCCGGTGGCCTTTTGACCAATGCGAAGACTTTCTTCTGCGGTATTTATAAGAATCTACTTTAGGCCCCTGCATCTGTTTTACTACTTCTGCCTTAACACTAACTCCCTTTAGATAAGGCTCGCCAACCTCGACTTTTTTCTCCTTAGAAAGCAAAAGTACTTTATTTAAAATAATTTCTTTACCTTGCGCGGTAATTTGCTTTTCTACTTCGATCACATCGCCCTTCTTAATTTGGTACTGTTTTGCTCCAACTTCAATTATTGCATACATTTCTGTCTCTCCTTGCCCACAAGGGCACACCCGCGCAATATTCTCACATGAGAACACCCGCGTAATTCCGATAAACGCGGGGTGCCCCCTTAAGCGCGGGGTGTTTTCTATTGTTTTAGATAAATTTAGAATCTCTATTATATTCGATTATTACCGGATGGTCAAGGGAAAAGAATGGATATTTTCTTCTAAAACCTTCAATAACTTTGCCACTTTTAGAAGAAATTACTTAAGCAATCTTGATTTCTTCGATATGCGCGGAGGGATTAGAGATCAGGTTGATTTTTACCCGGAATTTATTTTCAACCGCCCTGAGTCCATCTTTATCCTTGAGGATCTCTTCGCAAACCGCAGGATTCAAAGTAAGGTTTACGGTTTTAAAGTTTTTGTTGTTCAGCAAAAATGTCCTTAATTCCCTAAATACCAATATCGAGGTCGTGATAGGAGATTTTATCTTACCCCTTCCCTGGCAATACGGACATGGCGCAAAGGATAAAGCCTGGACTGTATTATGAATGCGCTCCCGGGTCATCTCTACTAAACCAAACTTGGAGATTCCCAGAAGGTCATATTTTGCCCGGTCGCTACTTAGGGCCTTGCGTAAAATATTCAATAATTCCCGACGATGGAATTCTTTTTCCATATCAATAAAATCGATCACAACAATCCCGCCCAAATCCCGTAAACGCAACTGCCGGGCAACTTCCACGGCAGCTTCAGAGTTCACCTTAAAAGCCATTTCTTCTTGGTTTAGTTTTTTTCTGAATCCGCCGCTATTTACGTCAATCACCACCAACCCCTCTGTGGGCTCAATAATAATATATGCCTTTGATTTTAAGTAAACCTTGGTTTCAAAGATCCTATTAATCTGGCGTTCGATATCTTTATCCGCGAAAAGATTGTGCCCTTTATATAACTCTACACGGTTGGCAAGATAACTTAAGAAAGAACGCATAAAACGCTGCAACCTGTAGAATTCGGATTTAGAATCTACGATCAGCTTAGTGACATCCTCAGTAAAAGAATCCCTGATTGCCCGAAGGGTAAGGTCATATTCTTCATAAATTAGGCTTGGTGCTTTTTTAGCTTGAATGATTTTCTCAATGCGTTTCCATAATTTCTGCAAGAAATTGGCGTCGCGCGTGAGCTCCTGCTTGGATTTGCCCTCGGCAGCAGTACGCACGATAAAACCGACATTCCCCGGAAGTTTTAATTCCTGTAAAATACCTCTTAAACGCCGCCTCTCTACTTCGTCATCGATCCTACGCGAGATGCCGATCTGATTATCCTGTGGCATCATCACTAAATACCTTCCCGCAATACCGATCTCTGTCGTCAAACGCGGCCCCTTAGTACCAAAAGATTCTTTTACTACCTGCACTAAAATTTCCTGGCCCTTTTTAATTTCCGAAGGAGCCTTAGGCTTATGGTCTTTTGAGCGCTCAACTGCTGCTGGCTCTGCCATATCGAATGCAGAACCAATCTCGGAAAGGTAAAGAAAACCTTTTTTTGGTAAACCGATATCCACAAAAGCAGCTCCTAAAGAAGGCATCACTGCTTCGATCTTGCCCTTATAGATATTTCCTACAATCGTTTTATCCTGCGGCCGTTCAATATAAAACTCATCCAACACCCCGTCATGCACTACCGCAACGCGCTTTTCCTGAAACTCTACATTAATTAAAATTTCTTTCGGCATCTTTAACCTCTATTCCTTTTGGCAATTGTTTTTGCAATCTTTCTTTAAATTCCTGCGGTTCGATATAGTCCGTCAATATAATGCTAGCCTCTTCCGCTTCGCTCTCTAAGCCTAATTTTAAGGCCCTTTTAATGCTTAATTTCGGATGAGGGCTGAACCCCTCGCTAAGTTTAATCGGAAGCTGCGCCCGTCGTAAAGCACGCATCAAAGTCCGCATCAGATCCAGATGCGATATATACTTCATCTTCTCTTTTTTTGTAAAGATAAATTTAACTTTGTACGGCATAAGGAAAGAGTTTATTAAGGCGAGCTTTGAAGTTTCTTTTTTTTCTTCTCTACGGCCTTTTCAGCAGTGGTCAGGCTTAGATCCGATTGTAATTTCGCGATCTCTATCGGATTAAAATCCTTTTCCTTAACGATATGCGGCGTAATAAAGATTAAAAGCTCGGTCCTGTTGATGGTGTCCTCTTTTTTGCTAAAGAAATACTTTAACCCAGGAATATCTCCCAAAATTGGAACTTTTTTATTATATTTTATTTTATTCTCAGAAATTAACCCGCCGATAACCAAGGTCTGGCCGTCTTTTATCATGACATTGGTCTCAGCGTTTCTTGTAGA
>JAQUNE010000050.1 GCA_028717765.1 Candidatus Omnitrophota bacterium
AAGCCAAAACTATGAATTACGAAGCAGTAATCGGTTTAGAAGTGCATGTACATTTAAAGACAAAAACTAAGGCTTTCTGCGGTTGTTCCACGGAATTTGGCAAAGAGCCTAATACGCAGACCTGTCCGGTGTGTTTGGGTTTTCCCGGTTCTCTGCCGGTCCTAAATAAATTAGCTTTGGACTATGCGATTAAAACTGGGATTGCCTTAAATTGTCAGGTCAGGGAGTTTACCAAATTCGATCGGAAAAATTATTTTTATCCGGATTTACCGAAGAATTATCAGATTTCACAGTATGATTTACCGATTTGTAACGACGGATTTTTGGATATAGAGGTCGAGGGGAAAACTAAGCGCATAAAGATTAAAAGAGTGCATTTAGAAGAGGATGCCGGAAAATTAATCCATAAAGAGAACAAGAGCCTGGTTGATTTTAACCGCTGCGGAATTCCTTTATTGGAGATTGTTTCAGAGCCGGATATGAATTCTCCTCAGGAGGCTTACGAATATTTGACCCTTTTAAAAAGTACTTTGGAATATCTGGAGATTTCCGATTGCGATATGGAGAAAGGGTCTTTACGCTGTGACGCGAACATTTCGATGAGGGAAAAAGGTGTTACTACCCTTGGCACAAAAACAGAACTTAAGAATATGAATTCTTTTAAAGGAGTAAAGGATGCTTTGGAGTTTGAAATCCAGCGCCAGGTTAAAATGCTGGAAAACGGGGAAAAAATTATTCAGGATACCCGTCTTTGGAACGCCCAAAAGCAGGAAACTTTTTCTATGCGCAGTAAAGAAGAAGCTAAGGATTACCGTTATTTTCCCGAGCCGGATTTACCGCCCTTTATTATTAGTAAAGATAAAGAAAACGAGTTAAAGAAAAGTATTCCTGAATTGCCGCGTGAGAAATCCGCGCGCTTTATACGGGATTACGGGTTATCTGATTATGACGCAAAAATTCTTACTTACTCTAAGATTGACGCTCTTTACGCCGAAGAATGCCTTAAGGCTTATCTGAAGAAAGAAAAGAAGCTGATAGTAAACTGGCTGATTGGCCCGTTATTCTCAGAAGCAAAAGCCCACGGTTGTAATTTATCTGAGTTAAAAATTTCCCCGGATGATTTGGTAAAATTGGTTGGCTTTGTGGAACGGGAAGAAATTTCTAACCTTAGCGCTAAAACAGTTTTAAGTGAAATGATCAATTCTAAAAAATCTGCGCAAACTATTATTCAGGAAAAAAATTTAATTCAAATTTCGGATACTGGCAGTTTGGAGGCTGTTGCCGATAGTGTGATCAGCGCTAATCCAAAATCAGCCCAGGATTACCAGCAGGGTAAAACTAACGCAATTATGTTTTTAGTCGGGCAGGTAATGAAGAAAAGTGGCGGAAAAGCCAATCCAAAAGTTGTACAGGAGATTTTAAAACGGAGGCTAGAGAATGCTTAAGAAATTTTTTATCGCGATGGTAATTTTTATTTCGATTTTCGCTATTAGCACTTTTGCGATTTCAGAACTCGATAAGAAAAATAAGGATGAATTATACCGGCAAATTGAATTATTTTCCAGCACCCTGGCGATCATCCAGTCTGAGTATGTCGATGAGGTTAAGCCCAAGGACCTGATCTATGGGGCGTTAAAGGGGATGCTTTCTTCGCTTGACCCGCATAGCCAGTTTATGGATCCGGATACTTATAATGAATTAAAGGTTGATACCGAAGGAAAATTTGGCGGCCTGGGAATTGAGATCACGGTTAAAGACGGATTACTTACTGTGGTTACGCCGATCGAAGATACCCCGGCTTGGAAGATCGGTATTAAGGCTGGAGACAGGATCGTGAAAATTAATAACGAGCTTACCCGCGATATGACGCTTACGGATGCGGTAAAGAAATTAAGGGGTAAGGCAGGCGAGGCAGTAAATCTTATGGTTTTACGCGATTCTGAAAAGAAGCTTATGGATTTTAAAGTAGTGCGCGACATTATCAAAATCAAGGATATTAAAGATCCCAGGATCCTGGAGGATGGGATTGGCTATATCCGACTGGTTGAATTCAGAGAAAATACCGGCCGGGATTTTGGTCTTGCTTTTGAAAATCTGAAGAAAAAAGGGATGGTGGCGTTTATTTTGGATTTACGTAATAATCCCGGAGGCCTGTTGGACAACGCCGTAAAAGTAGCGGAAAATTTCGTGGAAAAGGGGAAAATGATCGTATATACCAAAGGTAAGGATGCTTCACAGAACCTGGAACTTCTTTCGCATGCAGAACATCCTGATTTAGATTCTCCGATGGTAGTCCTGGTTAATGAGGGTTCTGCTTCGGGCAGTGAAATTGTCGCGGCAGCACTTCAGGATTATAAGCGGGCAATCATCGTAGGTATGAAGTCTTTTGGTAAAGGGTCAGTGCAGACCGTGATACCTTTAGGAGATGGTTCAGCGTTACGCTTAACTACCAGTAAATATTTTACCCCCTTAGGAAGAGTGATCCATGAAAAAGGAGTAATTCCTGATATCGTTGTAGAGCAGGCAAAGATAATCCTGGAATCTAAGGAAGAGCAAAAAATGGAAAACCCGAAGGATATTTTTGAAGAGATCGAAAAGAAAGAAAATAAAGATAAGCCAGATTCAGAAAACTTAGATTATAAAAAAGATAATCAATTGATGAGCGCCATTGATGCTTTAAAAGCAGTCATGGTTTATAAGATCGGAAAGAAGTAGGTGTTAGTTGAAAGAAAAATATAGGACGACCATAACCTTTCTCTTATTCTGCTTACTTATATTGGTTGCTTTTTTGATTGTCAGTAAGCCGAAAAAAGAAATTGCCAAGATTACGGCAGCGCCCGTAAAATTAAAAGGCAAAATCGCAATTGTCCTGGATGACTGGGGCTACAACTTGAATAATCTGCCGATTGCCGCGGAGATTAAATATCCTCTCACAGCTTCGATCCTGCCGAACCTAGCCTTTTCACGTGCAGCCTCGGATGATCTAAAAAGGATAGGATTCGAAATCATTTTACACCTGCCGATGGAGCCGCATGAAAGCTTTAGCCTGGAAAAAAATACTATTCTTACTTCGCTTTCGGCATCCAAAATCAGCGCAATCATTGAAAATGACCTGAATTCTCTTGATTATTGCGTTGGTGTTTCTAACCATATGGGCTCAAAAGCAACTGAGCATCCCCAGACGATGCAAGCAGTTTTTCAGGAGATTAAAAAGAAGCAGTTATTTTTCTTGGATAGCCTGGTATCTTCTAAGAGTATTTGTTCCGGGTTAGCTGCAGAAAATCAAATCAGATTTGCCAAGAGGGATATTTTTCTCGATAATCAGGAAAATCCGGAATATATAAAGGGGCAATTGGTTAAACTAAAGAATAAAGCTAGGGGGCAAGGCCAGGCTATAGGTATCGGGCATGATCGCAAAGTTACTCTCTTGGTATTAAAAGAGATGATGCCGGAATTAGAAAAAGAAGGATACAGGTTTGTCTATCTTTCAGAGTTGGTGAAATAATGAATATTCTAGGGATCGAAACCTCTTGTGATGAAACCTCTGCCGCGATTGTAAAAGATGGCAAAGATGTGCTTTCCTGTGAAACCAATTCTAGCCTTAAATTTCACGCTAAATACGGCGGGATAGTGCCTGAAATTGCTTCACGCATGCAGTTAGAGACTATTAGTTATGTGGTAGATGCGGCGGTCAAAGAATCCAGATTGAAATTAAAAGACCTGAATGCTGTGTGTGTTACGGATAAACCGGGATTATTGGGTTCTTTGTTGGTGGGGATAGCTTTTGCCAAAGCAATGAGTTTTAGTTTGGATCTGCCTTTGTTGGGAGTGAATCACCTGCATAGCCATATTTATGCGCCTTTTTTAAATAACCGTAATATAAAGTTTCCTTTTATTGCTTTAATTGTTTCTGGAGGCCACACGAGTTTATTTTATTTGAAAGATTTTAATCAGATCGAACCTCTAGGTTCTACCCTTGATGATGCCTGTGGCGAGGCATTTGATAAAGTAGCAAAAATTTTAGGGTTAGGTTATCCCGGCGGGCCCCAGATCGAAAATATTGCTAAGAAAGGCGATCCTAAAAAATTTAGCTTTGCTTGCAGTAATACGAAAAATCCACTTGATTTTAGTTTTAGCGGGATAAAGACTGCAGTGTTATATCTTGTACACCGTACACCGGACACCATGCTCCGTACGAAGAAGGCAGACATAGCAGCGTCATTCCAGCAAGCAGTTTTTGATACCTTAATCAAAAAGTCTTTTCTTGCCTGTAAGATAAAAAAAGTGAAAAAATTAGTTATTGGCGGCGGAGTAGTGGCGAATAATAGATTAAGAGAAAGTTTTTCTCTTCAGGCAAAGGAAAATAATATGGAAGTATTTTTTCCTTCACGGGAACTTTCCATGGATAACGCGGCAATGGTAGCCGGATTAGGTTTTCATTTACTTAGAAAAGGTCAGAGCTCAGATTTAACTTTAACAGCCTGAAACGTAAAAAAAGGGGGGGAAGATGCTTAGCGACTGGCAAATTATTTTACGTTTAACTTTATCAGTAATTTTAAGCGGCCTAGTAGGGCTAGAGCGTCAATTGCAACGGAGAAATGCGGGCTTACGTACGCATATTTTAGTCTGCCTGGGTTCTTGTCTTATCATGTTGACATCCCTCTATGTTTTTGATATATATAAACATATAGTAGCTTTAGATCCGGCCCGAATTGCCGCAGGGGTTATTACCGGAATCGGTTTTTTAGGGGCAGGAGCAATTATCCGCGCGCAAGAAGGGGTAAAAGGATTAACTACAGCTGCAAGCCTTTGGGTGGTAGCAGGTATCGGTTTGGCGGTAGGGTGCGGTTTTTACAATGCCGCGGTTTTTACCACTTTTCTGGTGTTAGTTGTTTTATTTTTCTTAAGGCGGATAGAAGAGAAAGTTTTTTCACAACAAGATACTAAATAGTGGGAACAAAAGGAGGTGGGCGAGATGGCTTTTAGAAAGAAAGTCGAAGAGAAGATTCTCGATGTCGATGCCTCAATGCATGGTAATTTAAGTTTTAAGGATGCGGTTAATCTGCGTATTAACGGTAAATTCGAAGGTAATCTCGACACAAAAGGGAATTTAACCATCGCTCCCACGGCAAATGTTTCTGCTGATATTGTCGGAGATAATATTATTATCGGCGGCAGGGTTAAAGGTAGGATTACCGCCAAAGAAAGATTAACGCTGCTTCCTAGCGCAATTGTCGAAGGCGAACTTTTCCCCGCGAGGTTGAATATCGCGGAGGGTGCCATCTTTGAAGGACGTTGTAGCATGCTAGCTGATTTTTTGAATGCTGATGAACTGGCGCGTTACCTGGAAGTTGATTTAAATTCGATCATGGAATGGGCCTCTAGCGGCAAGGTTCCTGGTGAAAAAGAGGGAGATCGCTGGAAATTTGACCGTAAAACCATTGATTCTTGGATTGCTTCCGGTAAAGTAAATAAGTAATCTAAGTAAAAGAAGGGCAAGTTAATGACAGATGAAAAGCTTTTAACGATTAGGGATGTCGCTTCTATTTTAGGGCTTTCTGAAAAAGAAGTGATTGAATTAGCGGAAAAAGGTACCATACCGGCGTATAAGATCGGCGGTATTTATTTGAGGTTTAAGCGCCAGCAGATAGAAGAAGCAAAAAGAAAATTAAAGCTTCTTTCGCATAAGGAACTCAGTGCCCGTAAATATTCTTTTGGTGATAAGCTAAGTGACTTTTTTTATTTCAACGATTTTTATATACTCGCATTTTTGATTATAGCCTTAATCCTTTTGATCATATTCCGGGGATAGCAAAGCATAAATGACCAATCTTAAAGGTTTTTGCGATCTTGGCTTTGCCAAAATCGATACAGATAGATTTGCCCGCCGCGGATTTTCTGAGGCGATCTATTGCCGCGGCAAGGATAAAGAGCATCTAAAAGATATCTGCGGGAGATTTATTCAACATCAGCAGGATTTATTACTGACGAAATTAGAAAAAGACACCTTTTTTTATCTAAAAAAATCAATCCCTCGTTTAAGATATTATCCCCTGGCAAAAATTGGATTTTTAAAAAAGGGAAAGAAAAATTTAGCTAAAGGCCTTGTGGCAGTAATTTCCGCCGGTACTTCTGATATATCGGTAGCTGAAGAAGCATCGGTGACCCTGGAGTTAATGGGGAACAAGGTTGTCAGGATCTACGATGTCGGAGTAGCCGGTGTACACCGGTTGATGCACCATTTAGATTTAATAAAAAAAGCCAAGGTGGTTATCGTGGTTGCGGGAATGGAAGGTGCGCTAGCGAGTTTAGTCAGCGGCCTGGTAAAATCGCCGATCGTTGCTGTGCCGACGAGTTGCGGATACGGCGCAAGTTTTCAGGGATTAGCAGCGCTCTTAACGATGTTAAATTCATGTTCGCCTGGGATTACAGTAGTAAATATTGATAATGGTTTTGGCGCGGGATATTTTGCGAGTTTGATCAATAAATAATTATGTTAATGAGGGGAATAAGTTTAAAAGAGGCAATAAAATTCCATGGGCATTTGGGGCCGTATTTAGTACTTGGCATTTTGGCAGGAGAAACGGCATTAAATAAATTAAAATGCAAAAAATATTTTGGTTTAGATGTCAAGGTTTGGGGTGCTAAAGAAAAACCAAAATCCTGCCTTATTGATGGCTTGCAGTTATCAAGCGGGGCTACCTACGGGAAGGGTAATATTCAAAAATTAAATGGCCCAGCAATTAAAATCGAATTTTCTCTGCGCGAAAAAAAAGCAAGGCTAAATTTAAAACTAACTGAGAACCTGATTGAAAAATTGCGACAGGCTAAGACGCACCAAGAGTCAGAATTATTAGCAAAGGAATTATATAGGTCTAATTTCAAGGAACTTTTTAATTTACGACTTACGACTGGAGATTAAGATGGCCCTATCAGGATTGGATATCTACAAGTTATTACCAAAGACTAATTGCCGCAAATGTGGTTTTGCTACTTGTTTGGCCTTTGCCATGCAACTGGCAAAAAAGGCTGTTTCTATTGATAAATGCCCTTATTTGAGTGAGCAAGCCAAGAAGCTGCTGGAAGCCTCTAGCCAGCCACCAGTAAAATTAGTCACCGTTGGCGCAGGTGAGAACAGATTAGAGGTTGGCAATGAAACAGTAATGTTCCGCCATGAGGAGAAATTTCATCACCCTTGCGGCATCGGCTTTATTATAGAGGATAATTTATCGGAAAAAGAGATTAAGGAAAAGATTAACCAGATCAATCAATTAAAATTTGAGCGCGTGGGACAGAAGTTAGAGGTAAATCTAGTCGCAGTCAGGCAGAATGCGGGTAAGGAGAAATTTATTCAAGCCCTAAAATTGATTGCGCAAACTTCTGATTTGGGCCTGGTATTAATGAGTGAAGATTTATCAGCCTTAAAGGGTGCGCTGGAGCAGTTAAAAGATAAAAAGCCGCTGATTTACCGTGCCGCTAAAGAAAATCTTGCTGCTTTTGCCGCGCTTGCCAAGGAATATGCAGTGCCTTTAGTAATTTCCGCGCCAGATTTAGAAGCAGTTTCAAATCTTACCAAGCAAGCAAATGAAGCTGGAGTAAGCGAACTTATTATCGATACCGGAAAAAAATCAATTAAGGATAAAATTTGGGATTTTACCCAGATAAGAAGGCAGGCTTTAAAGAAATCAAATCGCAGCCTGGGTTTTCCGGTCTTGGCAATTATCGACCAAGCTGATCCTTATGAAGAGGCAATGGAAGCTGCAACCTATCTTTCAAAATATGCCGGTATTGTCTTGATGAAGGGGATCGAGTCATGGCAGATCTTAGCACTGCTTACCCTCAGGCAGAATATTTTTACCGATCCGCAAAAACCTTTACAGATTGAGCCTAAAGTGTATCCTGTGGGCCAGGCAAACGAGAAATCACCGGTATTAGTGACGACTAATTTTTCTTTAAGTTATTATACGGTATTAGGAGAAGTCGAAGCGAGCAAGATCCCTGCTTATATTGTCTCTATCGATACCGAAGGAATGTCCGTGTTGACTGCCTGGGCAGCGGAAAAGTTTACCCCGGATAAGATCTCTGATTCTTTAACTAAGTTTGGCGTTAAAGAAACGGTATCGCATAAAAAATTAATTATTCCCGGATACGTGGCAGTGATGTCCGGAGAATTAGAGGAAAAAAGCGGCTGGGAGATTATCGTTGGCCCCAAAGAAGCCGCCGGTATACCATCGTTCTTGAAAAAACTATAGAGGATTTTTTTACTGTGTGCATTTGCTCGCGCACGAAATTTTTTTCCGTGCACTACGGTTTACGCCTCATTCTCGCGCAGTATGCTTACGCGGGTCAACGCGAGCTCTCATTCGGCGTAAATCCTTGTGCACTTTTGGAAAAAAATTTCTCATGTGCGCTCCCAAACGCCCATAGCAAAATTCACTAATTGTAAGTTTGTTTCTTTTTACGGGTGGCTTGGACTGATTTCGAGCGGGGCGTCCGAGGACCCGAGCGGGCATGGTTCGCCCGCGGTAATACAGAGTAGGCGAGAGCGAGGGTCCGCAGGCGAGCGCAGTTTTGACACGCCGGGGCAAAACAAGCGTCCCCGCGAGAAACAGGCCAAGACAGTCCCCGTAAAAATCTGATAAACTATTATGGAAAAATTCAAGGTAACATTTTATCCGGATAATAAAACGATCGAAGTCGAGAAAGATAAAACCATTCTTTCCGCGGCAATTTCCTGTGGCGTGTATATTAATTCTGCCTGCGGAGGAGACGGGGTCTGCGGAAAATGTAAAGTAAAGGTAAGGACAGGAAAAGTAATTACTCAGCCAAATGCTGTCTTAAGTTTAGAGGATAAGAGGGAGCATATTT
>JAQUNE010000051.1 GCA_028717765.1 Candidatus Omnitrophota bacterium
TTGCTCTTTAGATAAGTTGATTATTTCTATCGCTGCCGGGATTACAATAGGTTATATTGAGCGCAGCCTTGGGATGGTAAGGTTGGTACGCATGATGCCGAATTTACCGGCGAAAATCGGCGCGGGTATGACTTGTATCTCTAAAAATAAAATTGCCACAGAAGAAGATTTTGATTGTGCCGAAGAACTATTTGATTATTTGGGAGAGACCCTGCGCATCAGAGAAGAATTATTGAATGCCGCGACCGCAATTTCCGGAAGCGGGCCGGCTTATGTCTCTAATTTTCTGCAGTCTAATTCTTTCACGCCTGATACTGTTACGCAGGAAAAGAAAAAAGAATTTTTGGCTCTTTTTCAAAATGCTGCGCAAGGGTTAGGCTTTAGCCAAGACGAAGCTAAGTTATTAGTGGAAACGACCCTTTATGGCACGCTGGAATTCCTTAAGCAGTCAAAAATTTCTCCGGAGGAATTAATTAAACAGGTTACTTCTAAAGGAGGAACCACAGAAGCAGCATTTAAGGTTTTAAATCAAGGTGGCTCTTTGAGCGATGCAATTCTCGCAGCCAAAAAACGCGCGGAGGAATTATCGAAGGAGGTTAACCAATAATGGGACGTATCGGCATTATCGGCGGAAGCGGTTTGTATAAAATCGAAGGAATAAAAAAAATAAAAGAAACTTCTGTTAGTACCCCTTTTGGCGCGCCCTCCGGAAAATTTATCGTGGGAACTTTAGAGGGCAAAGAAGTGGTATTTTTGCCGCGTCACGATATCGGCCATCGTATTTGCCCGAGCAAGATCAATTACCGGGCAAATATTTTTGGGATGAAGAAGCTCGGGGTGGAACGGATCATTTCAGTGGCTGCCTGCGGAAGCCTTAAAGAAGAGCTTAAACCGATGGATTTCGTAGTGGTGGATCAGTTTCTTGACCGTACGAATAATGCCAGGGAGATGACCTTTTTCGATAATGGAATTGTGGCGCATATTGTTTTTGCCCACCCTGTCTGCGGGCACCTCGCTGAGGAAATTTATTCAGCAGGAAAGAGTTTGAAACTTAATATCCATAAAGGCGGCACTTATTTGAATATGGAGGGACCGGCTTTTTCTACTTTGGCGGAATCCAATCTTTACCGCAGTTGGGGGATGGATATTATCGGGATGACCAATATGGCTGAAGCCAGATTAGCCCGCGAGGCGGAAATTTGCTATTCAACCTTAGCTGCAGTTACGGATTATGACTGTTGGCACCCTAGCCACGAAAGTGTCACCGTAGAGATGGTGATTCGAAATTTGCAGAATAATGTGGAGAATGCAAAGCAAATTATTTCTAGCGTTATAAAAAATATTAAGCCGCAGCGTAATTGCGCCTGTAAAGACGCGTTAAAATACGCTATTATTACGGAGAGGAAATTAATTCCTGCAAAAGTAAAGCAGGATCTGAAAGTTATAATCGGAAAATATATCAAATAAAATGGATTACAAAAATACCCTTAATCTTCCCCAAACTAAATTTCCCATGAAGGCGGACCTGCCTAAGCGGGAACCGGAATTCTTAAAATTCTGGCAGGAGCATGATACTTATCATTTGATCCTTGAAAAATCAAAGCATCAGGAAAAATTTGTCCTGCATGATGGCCCGCCATATGCTAATGGCGACATTCATATCGGCCACGCCCTAAATAAAACTCTCAAGGATATTATTGTGAAATATAAAACCCTGCGCGGTTTTTATTCTCCTTATGTCCCGGGTTGGGATTGCCATGGGCTGCCGATTGAGCATCAGCTGTTTAAGGAATTGAAGATTAGCAAATATCAGATTCCTCAGATTGAGTTCCGCAAAAATGCCCACGATTACGCGATGAAATATGTTGCCAACCAGAAGGAACAGTTTAAGCGCCTGGGTGTTTTTGGAGATTGGGATAATCCTTATCTTACCTTGAGCCGCGATTACGAAGAAGCAATCATCAGTTCTTTTAATGAATTAAACAGTAAAGGGTATATTCAGCGTGGCTTAAAGCCGGTGAACTGGTGTTTTAAATGCGAGACCGCCCTTGCCGAGGCAGAAGTGGAATATGAGGACCATACTTCTCCGTCGGTATTTGTGAAATTTAAATTAGAAGATAATCAGGCTTTCCCGCAAGATTCATCTTTGGTTATTTGGACCACGACACCGTGGACATTAATTGCCAATGTCGCAGTAGCGCTACATCCTGACTTATCCTATTCTTTAGTTAAGACTGAGCAGGGTAATTTGATCATTGCTGACGTCCGGTTGCAGGTGTTGTCAGATATGGGGATCAGTAATTACAGTGTAATAAAGACTGTTAAAGGCAAAGACCTGGAAGGATTAGTTTACAATCATCCCTTTGGTTTACGTAAAGGCAAAACCGTGCTCGCGGATTATGTTTCTAAAGAAGAAGGAAGTGGCTTGGTGCATACCGCTCCTGGCCACGGAGCAGAAGATTACCTCACAGGCTTGAAATATAAGTTAGAGATCGTTATGCCGGTACTGCCCAATGGAAAATTTGATCAGACTGCCGGAGAATTTTCCGGAGTTAATGTTTATACTGCTAACGCGGCAATCATTGAAAAACTTAAATCCCTTGGGGCATTGTTGCTTGCCGTTAATTTGCAGCATTCTTATCCGCATTGCTGGCGTTGTAAGACGCCGATCATCTTCCGGGCAACTAAGCAATGGTTCTTGGTAATTGACCATCAAGACCTGCGGAAAAAATTACTCAAGGCGATTAATCAAGATGTACACTGGATCCCGGCTGCGGGAAAAGAACGCATTTCGGCAATGGTGGAATTAAGGCCAGACTGGTGCCTTTCGCGGCAAAGGTATTGGGGGGTTCCGGTTCCGGCGCTGGTTTGCGATGAATGCAAAGAAGAATTTTTTGATTCCCGGGTGATAGAAACTTTTCGCGCCTTTATCACAAGAGAAGGCTCAGATAGCTGGTTTACTAAAGATATAGGAGAGTTCCTGCCGCAAGGGCTGGTTTGCCCGTTATGTAAAAAAGGAAAAACTTTTTCCAAGGGCATGGATATTTTGGATGTCTGGTTTGATTCCGGCGTAAGTAGCCAGGCAGTATTAAAGAAAAGAAATGAATTAGGCGGCGTACCTTGTGAATTGTACTTGGAAGGCTCTGATCAACACCGCGGTTGGTTCCAATCTTCGCTTATTCCTTCGATCTGTATTGACCAGAAGGCTCCTTTTAAAAATGTGCTCACACATGGTTTTGTAGTTGATGGCGATGGCCGTAAAATGTCTAAGTCCACGGGTAATGTGATTTCTCCCTTTGATATTATCAAAGATTACGGCGCGGATATCTTAAGGATGTGGGTTGCCTCCAGCGATTATAATGAGGATATCCGCATCTCTAAAGAAATCTTATTGCGCCTAGCTGAGGGGTACCGAAAAATCAGAAATACGGTAAAATTCATCTTAAGCAATCTCTATGACTTTAATCCAGATAAAGATATTGTAAGTTACGCAAATTTGGAAAGAATAGATAAATGGATATTGTTAAGATTAGATACCTTATTATTAAGCGTTGAAAATGCTTATGAAAATTTTGAATTTCAGAAGGCTTATAAAGCAATATATGATTTTTGTAATGAGACCCTTTCGATGAATTACTTAGATATGGTAAAGGGCAGGCTTTATACTTTAGCGGCGAAATCTCAAAAAAGACGTTCTTGTCAGAGTGCGATGTTTGAAGTGGCTGATGTTTTAGTACGGCTAATGAGCCCGATTTTAGTTTTTACTTCAGAAGAAATTTGGCAGAATATGCCTAAAGGCATGAAGAATAGCGAAGTCTCGAGTGTGCATCTTTTAGATTGGCCTTTAAGCAAGCCAGAATTTTTTAAAGATAAAGCTAAAGATGACGAAATAATAAGTTTAGATTCGTATTTGATACCATTAAGGCCTTCTGTAGATAAAGAGTTAGAGGGGTTACGCAATAGAAACGAAATTGGAAGTTCCTTTGATGCAAAAATAAAACTATTGACAAATAATACAGAACGGTATACAGTTTTAACAAGCTTAAAGCCTGATCTTTGTGAAATTTTTAAAGTTTCGCAGGTAGAAGTGGTTAAAGACGGCGCAAAGGAAATTTCTGTTGAGGTTTTCAAAGCTGATGGTGCTAAATGTGCGCGTTGCTGGAACTATTCGCAAGCAGTCGGTAAATACCAGGAGCACCCTTTAATCTGCGATAACTGTATCGAAGCTATAGGGGGAAAAAGTGAAAAAGAAATTTAACAAGAAAGAACTCTCTGAATTCAAAAAAATGATTTTGAAGAAAAAACAAGAAGTGCTTGATGAAATCCAGCATATTTCTGATGATACACTGAAAAAATCACAGAAAGAAGCCTCTGGGGATATCTCAGGGTATACTTATCATATGGCAGATGTGGCTACTGATACTTATGACCGGGAATTTTCTTTAGGGTTAGCATCAAACGGCAGGGAACTGTTGTATGAATTAGATGACGCTTTAAAGAGAATCGAAGATGGCTCTTTTGGTATCTGCGAAGGATGTAAGTGCGTAATTACCAAAGGCAGGTTAAAGGCAGTGCCTAATGCCCGTTTCTGCGTTAAATGTCAGCAAAAAAAGGAAAAGAAATGAAACCCCACACCAATTGGTGCGGGGGTAAGTATCCTTTTTCATGATCTTCCCAATTGTAATCGCCATTCTTTTTTTAGACCAAGCCAGCAAATTTCTTTTTACTAAATTCCTTAATTTAAATCAGTCTTTTCCCGTGGTTCCAGGGATTTTTCATTTTACCCTGGTACACAACCGGGGAGCGGCATTTGGCATCCTTAGGGGGCAGGTTTTTCTATTTATTCTTACTTCTTTTGTCGCTGTTGTTTTAATTTACCTTAACCTTAAGGACAAGAGGCGGGAAAATTCTTTTCTTTTTAATTTTTCGCTTGCACTTATCCTCGCTGGAGGATTAGGCAATCTTATTGACCGCATCCGTGTGGGATACGTGATTGATTTTTTGGATTTTCGCATCTGGCCGGTGTTTAATATCGCGGATAGCGCCATTACTATCGGAGCGATTATTTTAGGATGGAGCATATGTACCCAGAAATCTGTCAAATAGGCCCCTTTACAATTTATTCTTACGGTTTGATGTTAGCCTTGGCCTTTACCATTGGTTCATTCCTAGCCGGCTTCCAAGCCAGGAAAGAAAAGATTAATCCGGAGATCATTTTTAATCTTTGTTTTTTGGCCCTGGTTGCAGGAGTTATTGGTGCTCGGTTATTTTACGTGATCGAGAACTTGAGGTTTTATTTAAAGAACCCCTGGGAGATTTTAGTTCTGCAGCATGGCGGATTATCCTGGTTTGGCGGATTGATCCTAGGCTTTTTTTCTAGCCTGCTTTACATTAAAAGAAAAAAATTACCCGTATATAAAATATTGGATTTAATCATTCCTTTTGTTGCTTTGGGCCAGGCCTTAGGCAGGATCGGCTGTTTATTAAATGGCTGTTGTTTTGGAAAAGAGTCTTCCTGGGGGCTTTATTTCTTTGTGCATAAAGCGACCCTTATCCCTACGCAATTATATTCTTCCTTGCTTCTAATTTGTATATTTATAATTTTAAGGTTCCTCCAGGATAAGCCGCATAAAGAAGGCGAGGTTTTCTTTACCTACCTGTTACTTTATTCCCTGAAAAGATTTTTCATTGAGTTTTGGCGCGCGGATAACCCGGTGATTTTTTGGGGGCTGACACTTTTTCAGATCCTCAGCGTCATCGGTTTTTTTCTAGCAATGATAGAATTAGTTTTGTTAAAGATAAAGAAGGCCTGATATCATGGATGAATATTCTCTCAAAGTCTTAGCGGAAGATGCGGGCAGGCGACTGGATATATATCTTACGGATTTTTCCCGTAAACATGATTTGGGCCTATCCCGTGAGGCTATACAAAAGTTAATTATCAAGGGAGCAGTTTTGCTTAAGGGCTCTGGAAATCTTAAGCCCCATTATAAAGTAAAAAGCGGCGAAGAGATTCAGCTTATTCTTGATGAGAAAATAATCAGCTCCCTGGAGGCAGAAGATATTGCTTTAAAGGTTGTTTATGAAGATAAAGATTTAGCGGTAATTGACAAGCCCATAGGATTGGTAGTGCATCCGGCACCTGGAAACGCCGCACATACTTTGGTAAATGCCTTGCTCTATCGTTTTCAAGAACTCTCTGATATTAACCCAGAAAGGCCGGGGATAGTGCATCGTTTGGATAAGGATACCTCCGGGCTTTTGGTAATTGCAAAAAACAATTCCGCGCATTTAAATCTGGCCAAACAATTCGCCGAACACAGTATCCTGCGTAAATATATTGCTTTAGTAAAAGGCGAAGTAAAATTTAATGAAGACGTGATTGAGCTTCCTATAGGAAGGCATCCGGTAAAGAGAAAAAGCATGGCCGTAGGATTTGGGGAGGGTACGAAATTTGCCAGTACGCGTTATCGTACTTTAAAACGCAGCAAAGAATTTAGCCTGCTGGAATTAGAGCCTTTTACCGGCAGGACCCACCAGTTAAGGGTACATTTGGCATTTTTGGGGCATCCGATTCTTGGTGATACTAAATACGGTAAGAATAACGAATTTTCCCGCTTAGCTTTGCATGCTAAATATTTAGGTTTTATCCATCCGCGCACAAAGAAATTCATCGATTTTACCTCTGAAATGCCAGAAGAGTTTTTGCAGGTTATAGAAAAAAATAAGACTTGATTTTTTTCTAACTATTGATATATTAATAAGATAAATGGGTCGGAAAAATAAAAAGGAGGGTAGTTTAGATGTCTGAGAAAGCAAATACGCCTGTAATTATCTTAGTTGTATTAGTTGTTTTAGCTTTACTATTGGCAGGTGGAGGTTTTTTCCTTTTTCAGAATGAACATAAGAAAAATTTAGAGCTTCAGGACCAGCTTGAAGAGTTAAATACCAAACAGAAGATCACCGAAACAAAACTCGACGAATCAAAGCGCATGCTTACTGCCTTGGATGCTAAGCTTAAAGAAACCCGTTCGCAAATGGATCTTTTAAGCGGTGACCTGGAAAAAGAAAAGAAAGCCAAGGCAGACGCCTTATCACAGATTAGCCAATTAAGGAACGAATTAGAGCAACAAAAATCCTTAAGGTCGGAATTAGAAGATAAATTAACTCTGGCACAGAGTGACATGAGGGCTGCCCAGGGGCAGTTAAAAGAAATAGAATCTCAGAGGACTGAACTTGAGAACAAAATCGCAGCCTTAGAAAATAAATCTGCGGATCTAGAAACAAAAATGCAGGGTGTAGAATTGGGCAAAATAGTGGTGACTCCGGAGAAAAAGGAGCTTACTAAGAAAGAAAAAGCTGCCGCCGCAAAGAAAGAAAAGGTAGCCGCAGCAGCCGCAAAGAAAGAAAAAGCAGCGGCAAGGAAAGAAATGGCTGCTGTACCTCAAATGGAGCCTGCAACTACTGCTACTACTACTGCTGGTTTAGAAGGAAAAATTTTAGTAATTAATAAGGATTATAGTTTTGCCGTGATTAATCTGGGTACCAAAGATGGGGTTGCTGTTGGCGATATGTTTTCCATATATCGCGGTACCAAATATATGGGCGATATTCAGGTAAGTAAAGTTCATGATTCAATGGCAGCAGCTGATTTTTCCTCTGAGGAAATGAAAGATGCAGTTAGTGAAGGCGATAAGGTTGTACGTAAGTCCTAAATGAAGCATTATGTTATTAAGCCTGCCTCATCCAGCAAGTGCGTTGTTAGCCTGGCTGGCGATAAATCCATAGCACACCGTTGTCTCATCCTAAGTTCCCTAGTTTGCGCTAAAACGCAAATCGAAAATTTTCCCTTTAATAAAGATTGTTTATCAACTTTAGAAGCCTGCAAAAAATTGGGTGTTCGTATTATCCGCAAGGACGCTTCAACAATAATAATATTCGGAAAAGGTTTATTTGGATTAAATACTCCTAAGGGCAAGATCTTTGTTGGTGAATCAGGAACAACTTTGCGTCTTCTCTTGGGAGTACTTGCAGGGCAAAATTTCACCACTAAATTAATTGCCGGTGATTCCCTTTCCAGGCGTCCGATGCGCCGCGTTACTCTGCCACTGCGTATGATGGGGGCGGAAATAAAATCAGGCGTCAGGAGTCAAGAGTCAGGGGTTGAAGAATATGCACCGATTACAATTAAGGGCGGGAATTTAAAAGGCATTACTTACAAAATGCCCGTAGCTTCTGCCCAGGTTAAATCTGCAATACTTTTGGCCGCTCTTTATGCAAAAGGAAAAACTAAAGTCATTGAACCGCTGCCAACCCGTGACCACACCGAACGCATCTTGAAGTTATTCGGAGCCAATTTAAAAGTACAAAAAAATACTATTACTATTAGCGCAAATAAAAAATTAACTTCACCTGGGAAAATTTACATTCCCGGAGATATTTCATCTGCAAGTTTTTTTATGGTTTTGGCCGCAATACTTCCGAGATCGACAATTAGAATAAAGAAGATTAGCTTGAATCCTACGCGGACAGGGATTATCGCGGTATTAAAAAAGATGGGTGCGGATATTTGCGTCAGGCCTCAGGCCTCAGGCCTCAGGGGTTTCGAACCGGTAGGAGATTTAATTATAAAAACTAGCCGCTTAAAAGGTGTGGCCGTAAAGAAGAAAGAAATTCCTTCTCTGATTGATGAATTGCCGATTTTAATGGTAGCTGCCTGTTTTGCCAAGGGGAAAACTGTGTTTGAGGGGATAGGAGAGCTACGCGTTAAAGAAACTGATCGGAT
>JAQUNE010000052.1 GCA_028717765.1 Candidatus Omnitrophota bacterium
TAATGCGCTTTAACATATTAGGATGCGTGCTCAATAGCTCCATCATTTTGTCCCCGAAACTCAAACGGATTTGCTTATTCCTGATTAACTCCAGTTCCGATGGATCCAACGAGCCGCTCTTATCCAAATCAAGCTGGCTTAATTCGCGGATTTCATTGATTGCCCGGGAGGGATCGTTTAAGAAAAACGCTTTCAGGCCTTCTGTTTCTTTCAAAGATTCCTTATCCATACGCGCTGCACCATATACCAGTTTATAAAGGCTTGAGGCCAACCATGCCGGTTTATTTCCCAGCTCGACAGAGCCTTTATCCGCAAAATATTCACGGATACGCGAAGCATAAAGCACTAATAAGTTAGTAATAAAATAAAAAAGGAAAGCGGCCAGCCCAATCAGTAAAGTATTCGATCCTCGCTCGTCTCTTCTGCGGCCAAAAAAAAGGAACTGCCAGGCAATCCGGTACATAATCGTAGGGATTACGGAGAGCAGTGTAATGGCCAAAACATCCCGGTTCTTTAAGTGGGTTAATTCATGCCCTAATACCGCTTTTAATTCGTCGTCATTTAATAAATTCATGATCCCCTCCGTAACACAGACGCGGCCATCTTTCAGGCTTCTGCCAAAGGCAAAGGCATTAGGGATATTAATCTGTGCGATACATACCCGGGGCATAGGGATATTTGCCCGCATACTTAAGCTTTCTACTATTTGAAAAAGCCTCGGGTAATCTTGCCTCTTTACATATTTTACCCGCATGCTCCATTCAACGATTTTCGGCCCTAAGATATACTGAATGAGCATCATCACCAGGGAAATTCCCAGATAAAACCAGAAATTATAAGCGTGGAAAAAGGTACTCCCGATAGCTACAATCAAAGCATAGATAAAAGCGAAAAGAATAGTCACCAAAAGCCACATTCTCAACTGTAAAGCAAACATTTCTAATACCTCCCTAAAAAAGTTTTTTGGGTTAAATAGCTAAGGTTGGAGTGATTATTTTATTACGTCAGCCTTTATTATAAACCTTATCACTGGATTGTCAAGATTATCGGTGTTAACATAGATGTGCTGTTGCACCTGCCCCGAGTACCCCTTACTATTAAACTTAACTTCAATGGCTGTAGCCTGGCCAGGAGAAAGAACTTTTTCCTTAATCTTGGGCACTGTACAGCCGCAGGAAGCAGTCACGTCGTTAATCTTTAAAGTCTTTCCTGATTCATTCTTTAGTTGAAATTCATGTATTGCTACCGACCCTTGTTGTATTTTTCCAAAATCCCAGCTAAAAGGATCTTCTGCCTGCTGGACTTGTTTTTGGTTTTTTACCTCCCGTGCCAGGCATCCGGTAACCGGCAATAAAAACACCAAAGCCAAAATAAAACCAATGCCTCGCGCAGGTTTTGCCATCATGCCCTCCAGATAAGAAAAGCGCCTAACGCGAAAAATAACACAGCCATGAGCGCTTTTATTAAAAGCATATTCTTTTTAAGAATTTTCGAGAATTGCTCAGAGGTTGTGCCATATAGCGCGAAAATAAAAATTAGTAAGAGCGGAAAAATAAACATCAGGTTATAAAGTAAAAGATATAAAAAGGCGGTTAATTTAAGGCTGGTAGTTTTTAAGACAAAGACTATCGTCGGCAGATAAGTCTGGCCGGTACAAACGGCCTCTAGAATCGAGACTAAAAATCCGGTCACCAAAGCACTAATAATCAATTTCCCCATCGGATGCACAATTGCCCCTTGCGAGTTTTTTTCTTCGCAGCGATAATGCATCCCGATTATCTTTTGGATGTTTCTTTTTACTGACTGAGGCAACTGCAGGAGCATTTCCGCGCTATCCTTATTCTTGCGAAACTTAATGAAATCAATAACCGCCAAAACGCCCAGTATTATGCTGAATATCCCTATAGAAAAATTGATCAACTTAACCAGTATCCAAAACCCTTTGACCTGGTAAAGAAAGCTAAAAAGCCCTAAACCCAGCAATAAATAAGTTAAAAAAACCGCTAAAATGAAAGTAAGCCCGATTGCAATTAATTCCCTTAAACGGTACCCCTGCAAAGCTAAAAATGAAATAAAGAAAACAATCACCGTAAAGGCGCAGGGGTTGATCCCGTCAATTGCTCCGGCGCTAATAATTGTTAAGGGCACGAAATTTTTAAAACGCTCAACCAGGCTTATCTTGTGCGCAGAACTAATATCTACCGGTACCAACATCCGGCTATCCGATATGAATTTATCCAGTTTTGCGCTATCTAAGCCTGCCCCATTTAAGAATTTTCCGTTCATAAAAAACACCGGCAGGGTTAAGTTTAGGCCTGGACTAAATTTCTGCTTTAACCCTAAGACTAATTTATAATTTTCTACATCAGATATATCATAGAAATTAAATGCCACTTTTCCGGAAAACTTCCTCTGGGCTTCCGGAAGGATATTCTCTTTTGCGCTAATGCATTCGTGGCAGGTAGGCGAATGAAAAATATAAAGCTGCGCTTTTTCCCCCAGTGCGAAAGCGGGCTGAAAGCACAAAACCATCGCTAAAATTGCCATTGTTTTAAATCTCATAAGTAAAAAGTATATAGCACTTAGGGGTTATGGTCAATATCAAAGTATATTTGACACCTTGAAATTTTTATATTAAAATGTCTTTACGATGAAGCTGACACTGCAGAGCAGGATTATCAATATGATGGTTGTCTCAAGCGTATTGCTTGTCAGCGCTTTCACATTCATTCAGGTCAATAATCAAGTCCAGAATATCGGCCGTTATAATTCTTACCAGGCAAACCTCTCTACCGTTTTAGTAAAAAATAACCTTCAGGCAATGATTAAGGGTGCAACCCCGGAAGACGTCCCTGGATTTTTACGCTCTGCAATCAAATCTCTGGGTGAAGCGGAAATTACAAAAAATTTGATCGTATATGACCGGGATGGAAAAATTATCGCCTCATCAAATAACCAGATCGAAGAATCTGTTTCTTATAAGGATATCAGTAAAGTTGAGGATTTAAGGGCCCTTTTAACCCAAAATAAATGGTATTTTAGCAGCATAGACCGCCTTAAGCATCAGTTAAATATTTATGTCGCGCTTACAGAACAACCGGGGATGCTTGCGTATGTGGCAAAGATATCTTTGCCCCTAGCAAGCATCGGCGAAGCGCTTGGCCAGGTATACATTCCGGTAATCATCGCTATTCTCGTGGTTATCTTGGCTAATATTATCTTAAGCTATTTACTCTCCCGCACGGTGGTTGGGCCGATAAAAATGCTCAACGAAGTCACCAAAATCATTGCTGCCGGAGACCTGGCAGTAAGGACAGATATCCATACCGAGGATGAAATCGAAGAACTCGGGACAACCTTTAATTATATGACGGAAGAACTGGTAAAAATGAAGGACCGTGCGGAGAACGCTAACCCGCTGACAAAACTCCCGGGCAATATCGTGATTCATGAGCAGATTGATAAACGGATCCAGAGTAAAGAAAAATTCATGGTCATCTACTGCGACCTGGATAATTTTAAGGCTTTTAACGATAAATATGGGATTGCCAAAGGCGACGAAGCGATTAAACTTACCGCTGAAGTCTTTAAAGAGTCAGTGAAAGTTAAGGGCGGCCCCGAAGATTTCCTTGGCCACGAAGGCGGCGATGACTTCCTCCTACTTACCACTCCGGAAAGGGCGGATGACGTGGCAAATTATATAACCAGCGAATTCGATAAACGGGTGCGCTCCCTTTATAGCGAAGAGGATTTAAAGGCGGGAAAAATTATTGCCCATGCCCGCGATGGCTCAATCAAAGAATTTCCAATCATGACCATTTCGCTTGCCGGTGTTACCAATATGCACCGGCCAATCACTAGTTACGTTGAAGTAACCAATATTGCCGCTGAAGTGAAAAAGAAATCTAAAGCCATTCCTGGAAGTAGTTTTGTAGTAGATAAAAGGAAGGATTAATTCGCTTCATTACGCCTCGCCTTAAGCTTAAGCATTCTCTCTCGGGCCAACCTATAGTCAGGATCAATGTTCAAGGTATTTTCATAAGCGATGATTGCCTTTTCGTAAAGGGCTTGGCTTTCGTAGATTACGCCTATATTGTATTGCGCGTCGGCATATTCCGGGTTAGTCTCTGTGGCTTTCTTCATAGCCTCAAGCGCCTCGCCAAACCTGCCCTCATACCAAAAACAATAACCAAGGTTATTGTAAGCAAAGGCAAAACTCGGCTTTAAGGACACTGCCTTCTTTAAACTGACTATCCCCTGGGAATATTTTTCCTGCTTTGCGTAGGCATACCCTAAATTATAATAAATTTCGGCAATTTTGGAATTTAAGCTGGATGCCTTATGCAGTTGCTCTATTGCCGGATCCAGTATACCTAACTGCAAATAGATATATCCCAGGTTGCCAACAGAAACCCAATCACGTTCATTAAGCTTGACTGCTTCGCGAGCCTCTTTTAGCGCTTCTTCTTTTCTACCTAAGCCAAAAAAGGCTACACCCAAACCCGTATACGACTGTGCATCTTTTTCATTTACTTTTATCGCCCGGGAAAAGGCCTCGCTGGCTGCATCGTAACGTTTCCGGGAAAGCAAATAATAGCCACGGCTACGGTATTTTTTAGAAATAAAAGGCGTAACTTTATTATCGATATATTTAATTAACGGCTGCTCTTTCCAATTCTCGCCAATTTTATCAAAGGCCTTTACTGCCGCGTCAAAATTATTCAAATCATATAGGTAAGTAGCGCCTACCTTGAATTGCGCCATCTGCGCAACAGGCGTATTTGCATATTCACTAGCAAACGCCTCATTGGCCTTGATTGATTCCTCCATCTTACCTTGTTTATAAAGAATATCGGCGGATTCATATTTACTCAAAACCGCTAATTCGGAATTGGCGTAATCGCGGATAATCTCATCAAAAATCTCTTTAGCCTTGTCCAGATTCCCCTTATTTTTATAATCCCAGGCCTTGGTAAATTTCAACTTTGCCGCCTGGTAACTTTGAGGATCCAGTTCAATAATCTTGGAAGAAACCTCTTCTGCTTTTTTATAATCATTTAGCTTTTGATAGACGACATTAAGCTGAGAATACAACTCATGGATTTCTTCGGGCTTGGCAGTACTGATTTTTTTCTTTAACTGCTGTTCCTCTTTTCTCAAGTTATTAACCGTTTCTCTTTGCTGAATCGGCGCAAATGTTTTACTCATGGTGTCAAGCGATGCCATTAAAGGGCCCCTTTCCTCGCTCTTCTTGGCAATTACCCTTCTTAAGAAAAATTTGGCATCCTCCAGTTGATTCAAACTTTTAGGATTGGCGAGAATTTCTTCGACGTATTCAAGGTCAGCCAGCGTAGACATATCGATTTTTTTCTTGCTGATTTCCTTGCGCAGGGGGTAACTTAAGGCTTGTTCAATTTTCTTTACGTCTTCAATAGTCCTGGCGTCGGATACCTGGTCCAAAGCCAGCTTAAGATTTACAAGAGAATGATCAACCAGGTAAGTATTGTAACCGAGGAAAAAAACCACGGCAGCGATAATAACAATAAAAATCAGGTAGGTCTTCTTTAAAAAAACAAGGAATTTATTTTCCATGAATTTTAAGCGTTAAAAAATAACTTTCTCTTCATAAATATATAAGAAATCATAACAGAATTAATAATAATATTCAAGATGATTATAATCTCCTGTTTAAATGAGTATTCCAGAGAACCGTATAATCCTACAATACGCACCGCAGGATGCATACCGGGCAGGTATTTCTCAGCAAGCATAGCCAAACTGTTAACGATAAAAAAGAGGTGAAATGCTGCAGCAGTAAAAAATGAATAAACTTTTAATTTGGGAAGGCTTAAGAAAAGGTATATAGAAACGGCAAAAAACACCGCTCTGACGGTATTTGCAAAAAAAGGGGTTAATTGGTGCCCAAAGAAAAGGATCCGGCTATAGAAAAAAAATGCTGAGCACACAAAAAATAATGCGCTCAGCAAATAGATCTTGGCAATGGCGCGGATTACTGCCAGATTCAAGCTACTTTTCGCTTTTAGCAGCAGGTACTGCTTCGGTCTGCGCAGTATTCTGTCCTTCCTCTGTAGCAACAGGCCCTGCTTGCTCTACGGCCTGTCCCTCTTTTAACTCTGCAGGTGCTTGCTCTGCAGGTGCTTGTTCCTGCCCTTGCGCAGGTTTTGCCGCTTCCTCGGCCTTTTCTTCTTCACCGGGCGAAACAACTACCGGCCCGCTTAATTCGAGAGGAGCAGCTTCAACATTTTTTTGAATCTTTCTGGCCTTGTCCTGCTTTTCTTTCTCCTGAGGAGTCGATGGAGAAGCAGCGCCCTGCGCCCAAGAAATTCCTGCGCTAAACAATAAGGCCGTCACTACAACCAATATATTTTTCAATAATTTATAATTTTTCATCTCTCTCCTCCTTGCATAGAAATACACTCCGGCCTATTCCGTTAAGGCCGGGTGTCTATAATAAAAGTATACCTCAAAATATGCTTAAAGTCAATAATAGGCCGATTAAATAAACTTAAACAGCAGTTTTTCTAATATTCCCTGCACGCCTTTTAAGCGGAAAAGTCGCAAAATTATGTCAGAATGCCGGTCAAAATCCGCAAATTTCTCCAAAATGGCACGGTTATGCTTTAATAACTTAAAAATCTTTAGCAAGCTTTCTTCATCCAATTCTTCGTAGAGACGTTTAATCTTTAATCCTATTGCAATGTCTTCGCCAATCTTTTTGCGCCAATACTTTTCGTAGAGGTTTAGGCGGCGGCTCAAGATACAATCGCAGAGGATTTCCGCACAGCTTAACCCATAATAAATGCCTCCATGGGTAAGGGGCTTAATTTGACAGGCGGCATCCCCGACCAAAGCAATATTATCTTTTTGGGTAATGCAATGACCCAGAGGCAGAATCCCGCCAAATTTCTCTAAAATCTGGCCTTCAATTTTAATCTCTTTGATGAACTTTAAAAGCTCGGAATGAGGGTTTTGCCCGATTAAGCCCACGCGGACAATTTCCTCTGTTTCTGGGACCAACCAGGCAAAATAGGGTTTTTTCATAAAAACCTGCACGATATGCTGTTTTACCGCAGTAGTCTTAATCCTCGCCTGGGCACCAAAATAATATTTTATATCTTCTTCATTGTCGATAATTTTACGTACGCCTGAATTTGCACCATCAGCTCCGATAATCAGGTCTGCGTTCAAATCTCCTTTTTCCGTTAAAACAATATACTTAGTCTTGGCTTTCTCCAGCCCCAAAAAACGGTTATTATATATTACTTCGATATTCTGGCTCAAAAGATAATCAAACATCCTGCGGTCCAGGACAATGGCCACTCTTTTCT
Source organism: Candidatus Omnitrophota bacterium (assembly GCA_028717765.1). The sequence goes on from JAQUNE010000052.1 coordinate 7,350, forward strand.
TTTTTATCTGGAAAAAATCACCGTTTAGGTTGATTTGGGCGCCGTCGATATAGTTAATCACCGCACTCTGAGGGAGGTTAAAGCGGGCCCGGCTAAAAAGCGAGTCGCTTACCAGGCCAGTACAATGCAGTGGCTGGCCCGAAGAAGCATGCTCCTCAATAACGGTTACATTAAGCGTTTTATCTTTCTGTTTCAAAAGATGCGCCAAATAACAACCTATAGGGCCTGCTCCGATAATTAATATTTTCATGCTAAAAGAATGATTCTGGAACGACGATGGTGTCTCCGGGCAGCAAAACTATGTCGTAGCTTTTGTAGCCTTTCATAATTGCGGATATTTTTACGGGGTAAACTCGTTTTTTGCCGTTTTCTTGGCGGACTACTCTTGTGGCGTCCATATCGGCAATTTTGGTAAAACCTCCTGCCAGGGCAATTGCCTCAAGGACAGTAAGGTCCTTTTTTAAAATAAAACTTCCCGGCTTATTCACTTGGCCAAGCACGGAAATCCTTCCGTATTCTTCAACAGAAACTACGTCACCGGGCAAGAGATCCAGGTCCTGTGATTTATCCCCTTTTTCAGTTATTCTAGTAGTATCAATTTCGTATATCTTTTCCTGCCCCTTCTCTTTGCGGATTACCTTTACCGAAGCAGGATTTCCGGTTTCCGAAAAGTCGCCGGCTAAAGCAATGGCTTCCATGAGCGTTAAGCTTCCCTTTAATTCAAAGGAGCCGGGTTTTTTCACCTGGCCTAAAACAGATACCTTACTGCCATATTCTTTCAAAAATACGTGCACCTGAGGGTTAACCAAATAATCCTCTGACAGAAGCTCACTAATGTTTTTTTCCAACTCCCGGACCGATAAACCGGCAGCCTTAATGTTGCCTAAAAGCGGATAATTAACTGTTCCTACCTCGGAAACCCTGACCATTTTATCCAGGTCAGGCTCATTATAGACGCTAATCTCTAAGACGTCGTTAGGATGAATGGTATAATCGGTGTCCCCTTTTACATCCTTGGCTTGTACGGATGAAGAGAAAAACATGGCGGCAATAACGGCAAAGAGGAATAATTTATAGGGCCTGCTCATTTTAGAATGTTCCAACAAATTTTATGGACATGATATGATCAACATAAGTATTGGCATCTACGTTTGAATAGTCTTCTTTCCATTCATATTTTAACAAAGTGGAAAACCAGCGCTGCAAATCATACTTTAAGGACGTGCTTACTCCGAACAAATTATCCATTCTTTCCTTCGCCGTAGGATCAGTTGGAGAAGGATAGTCGTCGTTTTCATAAAAGCTGTCTACTTTTAAAACCAATTTCGGGTTAAAAGCAAACTGATTCACCACC
>JAQUNE010000053.1 GCA_028717765.1 Candidatus Omnitrophota bacterium
TGCCCTGAAGGCTCCTTCGATTGTCTCCGGATCAAAATGCTCTAAAGCCTCTAATCTTTGAATAAAAAGCCTAAACTCTTTGGAGAGGTCCTTGGATAAAAACTTTTCTTTTGCCTGCGGATCAATATTAATCTCTTCCTGAAAGAAAAAATCCGCCCAATCCACAAAATCATTCAAACGTGTGACACGTTCCTGGAATAATTTTATCAAAGAAAGCAAATAATTACTATCAATATTATCCCCCTGGAGATAATTTTTTTCTTTTAAAAGCGGAATGATCAATTGCGCTAATTTTTCTGGATCCTCTTTTTTTAAATACTGATTATTCATCCAGTCTAATTTTTTTAGGTCAAACGCCGCAGCGGTTTTATTTACGTTTTTAATATCGAATAGCTTAATTGCCTCATTGATATCGATAACCTCGCGGTTCTCTCCCGGAGACCAGCTTAAGAGCAGTAAATAATTTACTAAAGCCTGCGGCAGATACCCCATTGTGCGGTAATCACTGATGGCTGTGGCACCGGTACGCTTAGAAAGCCTACCTTCAGTACCCATAATTAAAGGCAGGTGGGCAAATTCTGGCAAAGCAAAACCTAAGGACTTATAAAGCATAATTTGCTTTGGGGTATTAGAGATATGGTCATCCCCTCTAATTACATGGGTAATCTTCATCGCGGCATCATCTACTACACAGGCAAAATTATAAGTTGGAGTATTGTCAGACTTAATTAAAACCTGGTCTTTAATGGTAGCAGAATCAAAAATAATTTCTCCGCGGATCAAATCATTGATCTTGATTGTCTGCGGGGTGACTTTAAAGATCAGTGCTGTGCCTTTTTCGCTTTTTTCTTCATAAGCTAGACCTTGAGATAATAATTTATCTGCGTACTGCCGGTAGAGGTCGAAACGTTTACTCTGAAACTCTATTTCATCCCAATTAAAGCCTAACCATTTTAAACTGAATAATATTTCATCGACAAACTCCTGTTTTGAACGAAGCTTATCAGTATCTTCAATCCTTAAAACAAATTTTCCGCCTTGAGCACGGGCATAGAGCCAATTAAATAAAGCGGTTCTTCCTCCGCCAATGTGCAAATTTCCCGTCGGACTCGGCGCAAACCTAACTCTTACCATCGGTTAATCCTGCTCCTTCATTAAGTGCCTGTTGATTAATTAAAATAAGGTCATTTTTTTGCTCCGGGGCAATTTCTGCAATTACCGCAGAGGCGGTTTTTAAACTAAGGGATTTTTTCTTCTTTAAAAAACACCCCAGGGCAACCATATTGGCAACTCTAATATTACCAAGTTTTACTGCGATATCTGTAAAAGGAAACTGCAAAAAGTTGACGCGCTTTTCCTTCTTTTCTCTAACTAAAGAAGTGTTCACCACTAAAAGCCCATTAACTTTCAATCTATTTTTAAATCGCTCCAATGAGGGAGCGTTCATCGCAATCAAAGCATCTGCTTGCTCAATATAGGGAGAACCGATTTCTTGATCAGAAATTACAACCATACAATATGCCGCACCTCCCCGCACCTCTGCTCCATATGCAGGTAACCAAGTGACATATTTATTTTCTTTCATTGCTGTTTCTGCGAGGACCTTCCCCAAAAGCATGATCCCCTGTCCACCGGCACCGGCAATAATAATTTTTTCCGTCATTTTAACCTGCCTAGAGGAAATTCTTTACTCATCACATCCCTGATCCAGTTTAATGATTGCTGGGGGCTTATCCCCCAGTAAGTAGGACAGGGCGATAATATTTCCACCAGCGAAAATCCTTTATTTTGCATCTGATTTTCAAAAGCCTGGCGGATAGCTTTTTTGGTCTTCATAATTTCCTGCGCAGAGCTTAGGCAAACACGTTCTACATATTTTACAGCCGGTAATAGTGCCAGCATTTCAGAAATTTTTAAAGGATATCCCTGTAAATTAGCCTGCCTACCTTCTAATGTAGTGGCGGTTTTCTGCCCTAAAAGAGTAGTTGGCGCCATTTGTCCGCCGGTCATCCCGTAAATAGCATTATTAATAAAAATTACCGTAAGATTCTCTCCGCGGTTTGCCGCATGGATGGTTTCGCCTGTGCCAATGGCAGCTAGATCCCCGTCTCCCTGATAAGTAAAAACAATATTTTCCGGCCGTACGCGCTTAATCGCCGTTGCCACTGCCAGGGCCCGGCCGTGTGCTGCCTCCGAACAATCAAAATCCCAATAATCATAGGCAATTACCGCACAGCCAACCGGAGCCACACCTATTACGCGCTCCCTGATACCTAATTCATCTATTACCTCGGCAATTAAACGATGCGCAATGCCGTGGCCGCAACCCGGGCAATAATGCGTAGAAGCTTCTCTCAATGATTTTGGGCGGCTAAAGATTTTTTTCATAGTTTTTACTTATAATTTATAACTTAGAGCTTTTTGATTGCTTTTATGATTTCTTTTTCTGTAGGAACTCCACCTCCGGAGCGCCCTAAAAATTCTACGGGCAATTTTCCTTCTACGGCTAACTGTACATCTTCTAACATCTGGCCATAAGACATTTCTATTACCAGAAATTTCCTCCGCCGTGAGTCTCGCGCAATGCGCCGAAAAATATCCCTCGGGAATGGCCAGAGGCCAATCGGCCGAATTAACCCAATACTTCGCCCTTTTGCCCTTAAATTAGTCACAACACTCTTGGCAATGCGGCTCATTGTTCCATAGGCAACGATGATAACCTTAGCATCCTCTAAAAAGAGGCCTTCATAACGCTGCTCTTTTGCTTTAATCACCTGATATTTCTTCTGCAGTCTTAAATTAGATTGCTCCAGGTCGCCTTCTTTCATATAAAATGACTTGGCAATGTTTGGCCGCCTGCCTTTACACCCTGTCAGCGCCCAAGGCTTCTTCACTTCTGGCTTTGCGGCTTTCTGATTTTGTGACTTAAGTTCAATCGGCTCCATCATCTGCCCTAAAATTCCGTCTCCTAAGATCATTACCGGATTGCGGTATTGATCCGCTAAATCAAAACCCAAAAACATTAAATCATACGCCTCTTGCACGTAAGCAGGTGCCAACACCAGGCAATGATAATCTCCGTGTCCTCCGCCGCGCGTGGCCTGAAAATAATCCGCCTGGGAAGGCATAATATTGCCCAGGCCAGGGCCGCCGCGCATAATATTCACAATCATTGCCGGCAGTTCTGCTCCGGCGATATAAGAAATCCCTTCTTGCTTAAGGCTGATCCCTGGGCTAGAGGAAGAGGTCATCGCACGGACACCTGCTGCCGAGGCACCAAAAACCATGTTGATCGCCGCTAGTTCAGATTCAGCTTGAATAAAAACCCTCTTCTGCTGCGGCATATGTTTGGCCATATAGGCGGTTAATTCATTCTGAGGAGTAATCGGATAGCCAGCATAAAATTCGCAGCCAGCAGAAATCGCACCCTGCGCAATTGCCTCGTTTCCTGTGATCAAAACTTTTTTTGGGGTCATTTTATTTATATACCTCGATACAACAATCCGGACAGCTAATTGCACACATCATACAACCAAGGCATAAAGCATTATCTTTTAGTTTAACAGGCTTTACCCCGCGCTTATTTAAATGTTGATCAACAATAATCCACCCCTTCTGACAAGCGCTCACACAAAGTAAACACCCTTTACATTTTTCCCGATTTATCTTAATTTTAGCCATTATGCTTTCATTGCCTCTTTAATCCTGCTGGCAATCGTCGGCGCAGTTAAGCCGTATTTTTCCAATAAAATATCTCTCTTACCACAAGGAATAAATTCAGCAGGTACCCCAAGTTTAATTACCGGCCGGTTAATTTCTTCCATCACAGCACTGCCAAAGCCGGCGTCTAAAATGCCATCCTCAACTGTAAAAATATATTTAGATTGCCTGGTTATATCTTTTAATAACGCACCATCTAATGGTTTTACAAAACGCGCATTAATTAAGCTACCACTCTTACCTTCTTTCTCCAATAAATTTATTGCCTCTAAAGAAGGTATCACCGTGCTACCGATAGCAATCACGGTAAAATCATTACCTCTTTTTACCAGCTGGGCTTTACCTAATTCCACTTTCGTCAAGGGGAGCTGGTTCTCCGGAGAGACCGCTTTCGGATATCTGATTGTTACCGGGTGGGTTGAATTAACTGCAAATTCCAGGATTGCTTCAAGCTCCGCGGCATTAGCAGGAGCAGTCACTACTAAATTAGGAATATGCCTTAAAAAAACAAGGTCAAAAATCCCTTGGTGAGTTGCGCCATCTTCTCCGACGAGGCCGGCGCGGTCAATTGCCAAGACTACCCCAAGATTCTGCAAAGCAATACATTCAATAATTTGGTCATATGACCTTTGTAAAAAAGTTGAATATATAGCAACTACAGGCTTAAAACCTTCTCTGGCAAGTCCTGCAGCAAAACAGACCGCATGCTCTTCAGCAATTCCCACATCAAAAAACCGCCCTGGGAAGGCATCGCGAAATTTATCTAACCCCGTGCCTTCTGGCATCGCAGCAGTAATAGCGACGATCTTTTTATTTTGTTCTGCGAGGCTGACCAGTTTTGTACTGAATACTTCTGTGTAGGTTTTTCCCTTGGGTCCCTTTTTTACCAGCGGATTGCCGGTTTTAAGTTCAAAGGGGGCTGCGCTATGAAATCTTACCGGGTCATTTTCTGCCGGAAGATAACCTTTGCCTTTTTTCGTAATAATATGAAACAGCCTCGGCCCTTTAATATTGATTACTTTCTTTAGATTGAGAATTAAAGTATCTAGATTATTTCCGTCAAATGGCCCAAAATAGCGAAACCCGAGTTCTTCAAAAAACATCCCTGGAACAAATAAACCTTTTAAGCCTTCTTCGAATTTATTGGCAATTTTAATCAAACGACTGCCTTTAGGAATACGCGATGTGGCGAAATTTTCCAGAGAATCCTTAAAACGATTATAAATTGGTAAGGAGATAATTTTATTTAAATACGTACTCAAAGCCCCCACATTCGGAGCGATGGATAATTCATTAGTGTTTAATACTACCAAAATATCTTTTTTTAAATGTCCTACGTTATTCAGCCCCTCGAAACACAGGCCACCGCTTAAGGAACCGTCTCCGATCACTGCCACTACCTTAAACTGCTCGTTCTTAGGCAAACTGTCTCTTGCACAGGCCAAACCCAGTGCCAACGATACAGCAGTTGAGCTGTGCCCAGTAGTAAAAGCATCATACTCTGACTCATCTTTACAGGGAAAACCGCTAATTCCTTTATATTGCCTAAGGCCGGTAAAATCCTGGTTCCTCCCGGATAAAATCTTGTGCGCGTAACACTGATGCCCGACATCCCAGACAATTTTATCATCCGGAAGATTCAGGCAATAATGTAAAGCCAAGGTAAGCTCCACTGTCCCCAGGCTTGAGGCCAAGTGCCCTCCGTTAACTGAGACCACCTCAAGAATACGCTGCCGGATTTCCCCGGCCAGGGTATTCAGCTGTTCAATATTAAAAATTTTTAGATCTTTCGATGCCTTAATTTTTTCTAACAAGTTTATTCCTCTACTTTTGTTTCATCGAGTGGCCTTAGCTCCGGCTCCCCTTTTTTATTTTTCATCAGCAGCTCGATCTTCTTTTTAGCGTTATCCAGGCGCTGGCCGCAAAGGCGCGACAACTCAATGCCTTCTTGGTATTTTTTTAGCGCCTCATCCAGGGTAAGTTCGCCACTTTCTAAATCATCGACTATCTTTTCTAATTTTTTTAAAGCTTCCTCAAATTTTATTTCCGCCATTTTATTTGACCTCCGTTACCTGGCTGACTATTTCACCTTTATGTAATTTTGTTCTTATCCTGTCGCCTGTTTTAATTGTTCTAGCATCTTTAATAATTGAATCATCCAGAATTTTAAAAGTAATGCTGTACCCGCGGCTTAAGATGCCTAAAGGGCTCAAAGAGGATAATTTTTCTATCACCGTGCGAAACTCGGTTTCCCTTAATCTGACGAAATTCAAGGTGCGCATATAGATTTGTTTACCTAGGTCATCGGCGCGTATTTTATGCTGCTGGATCAAGGTTACTGGATTTAATAAGCTAATTTTTTTCTGCGTGTTCTCTAACAAAACTTTGCTGGTTTTTAAGATCTCCAGAACTGCCCTCTTTATTCCCAGGGATAAATCTTCCAGTTTTTCTTGCAAATCCTCTTTTTTTGGAACTACTAATTCCGCCGCTACCGAAGGGGTGGGCGCGCGCAAATCAGCAACCAGGTCGGCAATCGTCCAGTCCCGCTCATGCCCAACCGCGGAAATTATGGGAATTTTCGATTGATAAATTGCCCGGGCAACGACCTCCTCGTTAAATGCCCAGAGGTCCTCAATGGAACCACCTCCTCTGCCAACGATCATGACATCAATATGCTCTCTCGCTGCCAGTGTATCGTTGAAAGAATTCAGGTCTCTGATTGCACAGGCGATCTCATCTTTTGCGCCTTCCCCTTGTACCTGGACTGAGTTGATAATAATTTCCACTTCGCTAAAACGCCTGTCTACAACTTTCAAAATATCCTTAATCGCTGCGCCCTGTAAAGAAGTGACAATTGCGATTTTTGCGGGTAAGTAGGGTATCGGCCTTTTATGCTCCGGAGCAAATAACCCTTCCTTTTCCAGTTTTTGCTTTAACTGCTCCAGGGCCAGTTGCAAGCTGCCAATACCTTTTGGCTCGATTTTTTCTACGATCAGATTGTATTTACTGCGCGGGCCATAATTACTGATCTTGCCAAAACAAATTACCTTTAAGCCGTTCTCAATCTTAAATTTCAAATCCCTGTTTGCCCGGCTAAACATTGCCGCATCCAAAACAGAGAAGCCATCCTTCAAAGAAAAATAAAAGTGTCCTGATGGCTGGGCGCTAAAATTGGAAACTTCTCCTTCCACCCAGACTTCGGCAAAACTATTCTCTAAAATTATCTTGATGTCCTGGGTAATTTCTGAGACAGTAAAAATACGTCTCTCGGTTAATTTTTCATTCATTTTTTTGGCGCTGGCACGCTTTCTTGCGGCGGCGCCTGTACTACCGGTGCCGCTGTAATTACTTCTTCTCTTGGCTTAAGTTTCAAAACAATCAGGTTCACCGAATAAGGACTGAGGGTCAATTTCTCCTGATATAAATCATTAATCTCAACTTCTTTTTCTTCAGCCGGAATGAATTTGCAGTTTGCGCTACAATTAGAATCTATCACATACCTTTGATATGAGTATTTATCTTTTAAGTTTTTAAGTTTAATCTGCAGGTTCACCGGAGTAGTGGTAAATTTTTTTGCTTGAAGGCTTAGATTACGCGTTTTTTCCAGGATATTTTTTAATTTACCAGTGGTACGTAAGTGCTGAATGTCTGTCTCTAGCTCCATAATTTTATTCAACCGATTTGATTTTATCAGATCAAGCACTACTTTTCTTTCAGAGCTGTTTAAGCCGGCGATAGAACGGGAGAGATAATTAACGGTAATCTGCGGATCGATATAGTTATAAATTAATAATGTAACCGTATCCTTGCCCTTAGCGGCAATTACTCCCACAAACTCATTATCTAATTTTCCGGATATAAAGAGATTTTCTCCCAGATTATTCAACATCTTAAAAGCGTTGTAAGTAACCTTGGGCCCTCCCTTATAATCAGAGGTCTCAGGGTCAAACCAGAATATCCCGGCATTGCTCGTAACATTCTCTTTATTGTTCTGAAAATCCTCTAAAGAAAAATAAACCTGGTTATCAAGGCCCGCCTCATACATATTCTGGATACGGCTAAAAATATAGCTAGCGCTAATATTGGCTTTATCTGCGCGCGCAGGCAAGATATTTGCCCCGCTGTCATAATTCCATTCGTCTACAATCAATGAAATATTCTGATTAAGATGAAAATACGATAGCCAGGCTCTCATTAGCTTTACTTCTGTCTTATTATAAGCGGTGACTGTTTTTTCAACCTTGGGATCCGTAGAATAGGAGTGCCAAGAGATAAAATCGAGCGGAAGCCGGTAATGAAAACAAAATTTAATCAACTCGTAAATCAGGCTTCTTTCTGGGGTAATCACAGTATTACCGTCAAAATTCTGGAACCAGCAACTTGTACTGGGGCCCCCTAAAGGAATATTGATTTTATATTCTTTCTCTAGTTCTCTGACCGCCTCAGCAACCGCCCGGTAAAGGATAAGGTACTCCTGCTTTCTGCCTAAAAAGAAATTATCCAAATCCGCAGCGCTCCAAACCTCATACCAAATATTATATTTTTTCTCACAGCTTAAATAGCGGATATCTGCTTTTACCAGTTCTTTGTAGGCTTTTAAATCCAAGGGCGGGCTTTTTTTATCAAGCACCCTGCCTAATCCGGCAGGCGTACCAAAGATATCCACAATCACTGCTCCGCCGGCATCGGTTATTTTCTGCAGGGTAGTTTCATAATTGGCCAATAATTTATTCTGCAAATTCTTATTCTTGGCGAACTCGTGTATCTCCCAAAGGTTATATTGCAGGCGGAATAAACCGCTAAAACCAATATCTTTTTGCCAAGTATCCAGAACTTCGGGGGCTGCCAATTCTTGCGGCCAGATACTCTGGCGGGAAAAACCTCTCCCGCTTAAGTCAATATTAGGATGAAAAATTTTCGGTAAGGCAACTGTTTCGGAATTAACATCGAGGTTATATTCCAGGTCGTTTTC
>JAQUNE010000054.1 GCA_028717765.1 Candidatus Omnitrophota bacterium
ATCGTCGTAGCAATAGTTTCTTTACGGGTAGAGTTACGTGTATTAGTAATACCCCCGGCGCCTTCTCCTTTATACTTAGTTTCATTATATTCTAAGCCTGGACCGTCACTATTTCCTGATTTCAGATTCACGAAAAATTCACCCTCTAAGTCCGCTTGTTTTTGATCATCATTGATTTTGGCAAGACGTAAATCTGTAGGGTTACCCCCTCCAGAACTACCATAATGGCTTGCCGTAGGAATTGCCCAATAAACACTGGCGTCACTATTAACACTTTCTGTAACCCCTTTTCCGAATCCGCCTGCTAAATCTGCGTGCCGCCTATTCTGTGCAAGAAAATACTCTACTGAAGCACCTGGGCTTTCTGATTCGTTACCCTGATAAGTATTGGCCTTTTGCAGAGCCTGGCGGAAACTTTCCATTTTAGAAAGCTGCTGGTCATTTAATTTCTGAATATAGGCAATTAAAACACTTAAGACAAATATGACGATACTCCCAAAAATTGCCATTTCCGCAGCTGCCTGGCCTCTTTTATTAAAACAGATCATCTTAAGCCTCCACTTTCTTATCCCCCTGTGCCCCCGCTGCCTGTTCCACCGCCGGAACCGCCTGTTCCACCGCCGGAACCGCCTGTTCCACCGCCACTACCCATAGCTGGAGGATCAACAAAACCCTGTTTTGCCGAAATAAACTTAGGTACATAAGCCGCCCTGTTTGCTTCAGGAAATTTATAATCTGGCAAGGCCTTAAATTGCAAAGCGTCTTCTCCGGGAGATTTTCGAGCTTCATACTCCTGGAGCCGCAAGCTCCTTGAACCGTCCTCGTACTCATTCTGGGTAAATTGCGTCCTTTTATTAGTAGTTGTATTGCCGGAAACATTAAATACGCCGCCCTGATCAACAAACTGTTTTCCGCCTGAAAGGTTGTAAGGTAAATCGCGCGTTTCCTGCTCTGTGCCCAAATAATTATCCGACATATAAGCAACGTTTCCTTTCAGTAGCCTTTCCAAATACTCGCTTACCATCACGACCCCGGCTACAACTATCGCTATTAACACAACATACTCGGCAAGCGCAATACCAGTATTCTTTTTCTTTCTCTTAGCGGTCATAAGGCTTTAGCCTTTCTGTTTTCTGCATATTCTTGTTGGTTTCGTTTTTGGTAATCACCGTACCATCTATAGAACTTGCTGTTTCTTTTAACTCAGTATTCGTATAAGTAGAGCCTTCGGTTTCTTTCGGAGAATAAGCAAAATTAATCCCTTTAAGCTTACCAAAGGTGACATCCGCGTCTTCTGCACTGATACCTGTTTTTCCGATTAAAAGATGCGGATAGAGTTTAAGCCGATCATAAACGTATGCAGGGCCTTCATTCAATTTTGTAATCGTACCCCTGAGTTTACCCTGGACCGCTCTTTTCGCATAATTCTGCATGGTAAGCAGGGCCCCGGTAATGGCAATGATTAAAATTGCATACTCCAGAGTAGATTGCCCCTTAGGTTTCATTGCACCCTCCTTACCGCTTCCACTCATTCAATTCTAATTGAATATTTTTTAGCCTAGCATTAACTGCGCGGCGCATATAGGGATACATCGCCAGTAATGCCGAAGTCACCACAATTATCAATAAGGTGTATTCAACTATACTTTGCGATCTCTTGTTCATTAATTTTCTCATCGCTTACCTCATTCTTTCTATCTTCCCAGACGCTTTGTCGAAAAATTTTCCAAAGACATCATTGCGCATCCGGCCAAGAAAATTCGATGCCACAAGCGCAAGGCAGACCGCGCAAAAAATAATCAAATATTCAATCATTGCCTGGCTATTTTTTCTCATCTTAAAATCCCATGTTCATGTTACCTTTTAAGAATGTAAGCATAATCGGCCCAGCAACAATAATCAGAACTACGGGCATAATAAAAACAAAAAGCGGTAAAAGTAATTTTATCGGTGCTTTTAAAGCCATTGCCTCTCCTCTTTGAAATCTCTTTACCTTTATTTCTTCAGACTGCAATTTTAGAGCATCACCAATGGAAGTACCCATGCGGTCAGCCTGAATTAAGGTGCGCACAAAAGAATGCACTTCAGGCATATCTACACGCCAGGCGAAGTTCTTCAGCGCCTCGCGCCGTGTTGCACCCATCTGGGTTTCACGATAAACCTCAGCTAACTCCCGGGTTAAGTCGCAAGGCTTTAAATCCCTTACCACTCGGTTGACTGCCAACATAAAATCCAAACCACCACTCACACAGATATTTAAGAGATCTATCACGTTAGGCAAATCCCTTTTCATTTGGAACTGACGCTTATTGATTTTCTTATTAAGCCAGAACAAAGGCATTAAGAAACCTAAACCTGCCCCGCAAAAAATCACTATCGGTACAGAGAACCTATCCCCGACGACAATAAAGATAACAATAGGTACGATAAGAATCGTCAGTATCGCAAAAGCCAAAAACTCTAAGATGCCACAGGGGGAACCGGCTTTCACTAGCTTGTGCCTGAGATCAAAGGGTACCGTGATACTCTTTTCAAAACTCTTATACTTAGAGGTAAGCGGCATCCAGGCCTTGTGCGGCTGCCCAGGATACCTAAATTTTGCATCGTCATCGTCGAAAATCTGAGAAGGCAAATGCGTCTCTTCCGCTTTGCGGCGATAGATAAACTGATAGACCACAAAATACATACTGGTCAGCAATAATAAAGAGATAATCAGTTGCATCTGTTCTTCCTTTCTTACCTATATTTATACATCTACTTTACTCAATTTAATAATCAGGTACGCCCCGATGATCTGAGAAACTATCGCATAGCTAAAAATTGCTTTACCCATGTTGTCCTGAAAAAAAATGTCGAAATAATGTTTATCTGACTGATAGACAAAGAATGCAAAAAAGATCGGGATTACCGACATAATAAATCCCTGCATTTTTGCCTGAATGGTTAAAGATTTCACCTTTCCCAGGAGCTTGTTACGCTCTTGGATGGTGCTTACGACTTTAGTCAGAGTATCGGTAATGTCACCACCGGTCTCCTTAGCAATCAGCAAAGATGTAATCACCATCTCCAGGTCATCTAGTTTCATGCGCTTCTTGAGATCACTTAATGCTGCCTCTAAAGAAAATCCCATGCGCATCTGGCGTAGCACGAGGTTAAATTCCTGGCTCATTGGCGTAGCAATTTCCTCGACTAGAACCTCAAATGCCTGCTGCAAACTCATCCCTACACGTAAAGAGCTGCAAAGAATCATGATTGCATCAACTAATTGACTGGCAAATTTCTTGCGGCGCTTTTTTTCCAAGATCTTGATAAAAATCACGGGAAAGATCAAACCAAGAACCCCGCCGACCACCGCGAAAAGAGTTTTCTCCGTAAGCATATACCCCAAAAACCCGCCTAAAACAGGGGCTGCAATATCCAAGAATACCAGCTTTTCCGCAGAGATATCCAGGAACATCTGGTCGAGCTTTGGGCTCATCTTGTCAATTTTTTTCTTATGGAGAAATATGGTTTGTTTTTCCACGGAAGGATAAAATGCGTTGGCTAGATAAAACACACAGATGAACACAAAGATAGAAGCTAAGATTGCTATCAGCACTCTTATCCCTCCTCCGTTATAAGAGTAGACTCATCTGAAATAGAATTTAAACAAACTATTCTATTCCTAAACGAGAAAATATTACTTACCCCAATATTCGTCTCCTATGTCAGCACCAGTTTCTTTACTGCTCTGCTTTGTTACTGAATGTGAACCAGAACCGCTTTGGCCTAACACGCTCTTTTCTGCAGATATACTTGTCGTGTCACTGCCAGACTCTACGACTGTTTTAGTAGCAAACTGCTGGCCTAACTGATCGCTATTTTGACGCATTTTACCCTGATAACCTCTTTTAAGGTAATTTTTCATTGTAATCAAGGCCCCTGCGATTACAGCGATTAACACTGCATATTCCAAAGTTGCCTGAGCTCTTTTGTTGCGAAATATTTTCAACATGAGAATTCACCTCCTCCTTAAGGAATCTGTACCGTTAAACTAAATCAAGTTTAAGGGGCTGCAACGTTTGAACCTTTTTTCTCCCAAGTCGCAGGAGCGATCTTATAAGCATCAGCTGCATCTACCGCTTCTTGTAAATCACCGCCGATACTGGCATTTTCCACATCAGCATTAGAGTTCTCATTATATGCGTGTTTCTCGTCTAACTTTGAATCCTGATGCTGTTTTTCATTGCTTTGACGCGCGCTCTTAGAAGTATTTTTCTTATCCAATGTAGAATCATACAAAGTATCGGGACTTCCCGTAACAGCAGATGAGAGTTCTCTGGCTTTGAATTGGATACCTCCAGCGATAGCCTTAGACAAATAACTTCTTGCCATGGCTACTGCGCCCAAAACAATGGCGAAAAGCATTACATATTCAGCTGTACTCTGCGCCTTTTTACGAAGTGTAATTAACATTTTTTTCACCCCCTCCATTTTTGCGAAAATAAACTGTATACTTAAAAATCGACCCTACTCATTACGTCAGCTGCCTTATTAGTTACATTTGTAAATCCATCCTGTACTTTATTCTTCACCAAATCTTTCACTACCACAAAAGCCCCGACCAAAGCAGTAAGAATCAGTACATATTCCAACACCGCCTGCGCTTTCTTCATCTTCCTTAACATAACTCATCACCTCCTCTAGTTTGAGTTATTAAAATCTTTTGAAAACTCTTTATCAACTTGTCAAATAAAAAACCGAAATCCACTCTTTCTACGGATTTCGGTAGCCCGGTTAACTTCTCGCTTTGACCCTAAAGCAAAAATCTAAAAATCCAAATTTCTCGCGAGCGTCCCGTGGCTTTGCGCTCTCCTGTACCTCCATACAGGAAATTGCCTTTTCGTGTCCGCTTACTTCGAATTGCACTTAAAATATAACACTTGTCAAGGGCAGTGTCAAGGAGATTTAGCTTACCTTAGAAAACGTTTACTATTACACACAAAACCAGACTTTCAGGCCATTTTGCGCCTTAATTTCTCGTTCATTTAGGCGGTTACAGAGAAATTCCAGGTCCTTTAGATTTGCATACTCTGGCCCTGGATGAAAAATTGCCCTAAGGATCTTATCTTCCTGTTTTAAAGTTACCTTCAAATCATAGAATTTTTCTTTGGTCAAAGGAAAATCTTTCCCTTCATAACCGGCAGGTAAAAAGTTTCCACGCACATACATATCTAATCCTTTAAGATAATAATCTAAAAGTAGCCTAATATCAGAGATACTTTCCTGGTTAAACTTTAATTTTTCAATAGCAAAGGCTTGTTCTGAATTTCCCGTGTAGGTAAAAAGCTCTACCTTGCGGCTAAAAGTTTCAAAAGACTCCTGCGGAT
Source organism: Candidatus Omnitrophota bacterium (assembly GCA_028717765.1). Next base: position 5,370 of record JAQUNE010000054.1, read on the forward strand.
TCGGCCAGCGATTAAGATAAATATTAGCGATTTCTTCTAAATTTGATTTTTCCGTCGGTAAATTCGTTACAATCACTAATTTTATTTTTTCGTTTAGGGATGACTTTAACGCTGCCCCCCGCAAGGAGACCGGACTTGCTTTACCCGGCAACAATAAATCAATTTGTGCGCAGGCAATGAAAAAATCTTTCTTTAATGCCTCAAGGCGAAACGCCTTAAATTCTCCTAATAAGTTAATTTTGCGATATTGGATAAATTGCCAGGGCCAAAGCCCAAAAACAAAAAATCTCTTATTTGCCGGGTCAGGATGAATGGTATCAACGCTATTAAGTTTATTATCGTAAATTGTCAGGTCAGAAAGCTGATTCTGCCCCTGCTCCAAAGCAAAAATAAAATCTGCTAATTCCTTTGTGGGAATATCCGTATCTTGCGCTTGCAGTAACACATAAGGCCCTTCTTTATTAAGCTCTTCATTAATGTAAATCTTTATATTACAAGTAGTTGTAGAAAAATAGTCCGGCGTATCCTTCTTCGTCCAAAGACAGTGTAATTGGCCGTCAAAATAAAAAACGCTACCATCGGCCAATGTAGCCTGGATACCCCGGATCTGCCGAAAGACTTTTTGAATAGTAGAAAAAAGTTCTTTGTTCATTACCTTCATCTGATCCAGCTCATTGGAAAAAGATTTAATTACTTCTGATGAAAATTTCTTTTTCGTCAGTGACCAAAGAGGATGCTCTGGAACAACATCCTGGTTAAAAGAAAGATTATAAAGTTGAGCGTAGAGCAGTGTCTCTAACATCGCAAGGGTATCCGCTGGCCGAGAGATCAGGCGATTTTTAATAATCTCGCTCAAATAAAAAGTTCCCCCAAATAAAAAATCAGCAGCTTTGAGAATTACCGCACCGGTAGTTTCTACTTCTATGGGTGAACTTTCTGCGCTCTGCGCTGGAGTTACAGGTAAAATCTCGTCGGGGAGAGGTGCTTCTTCAACTTCTGGCAGAAGTGGTTCAGGCGGAGTTTCTGGTTTTGTTTCTCCCGGCTTTTCTTCCACATCCGGAGGAATATTTATTGGCGCTAATTCTTGCGTCGCTGCTGGCTGTTGAGATACATTTTCCGTTATCTTTTCTTCTTCCTGGGGCTGCTCCGGCGCAACTTCCGGAGATATTATTTTTTCTTTTGCTGCTTCTTCAGGTGCGGCTTCAGCCGGTTTTTCTACCTTAACTTCAGGTAACAATACAGGAGGCTCTTGAGGGGGCGCTAAAACAGGCACCTCTGGCGGAGCCTGGATTGATAACACTGCTTGCGCTGCAGATTTAATTACTTCCTTAATCGGAGTTTCAGTAAATGGCTTGACCCGTCTTCTACCTACCGGCATACTCAAACCAGAATTTTTAATTAAAGTATTGATGCTGGATTTGGAAATTTGGATTTGAAACTTTTCGAATACCAAGGAGGCAATTCCGCGGCAGCTGAGTTTTAGGTTATTCTTCTGGGCATCTAAGATAAAATCCCGGATTTCCGGCTTTAATTTGTGAGTAATACCCATTTTCCCCTCAGATTGGACATTTATTATCTATTAGAATTATATTATCATATTTAATTTTTGTCAACAAAAGAGATTAGATTGGACAATAGGAAGGTTATTCTAAGCTTAGACTGTCAGTTATCTGCGTCAGGCTAGAATCAATTGTACCGGAAGGCAACTCAACTACGGAAACCGCATGAAAGTATGGCCGGGTAATACGGAAAGGCCTGAAATATGGAATGGTTTTTATTACCCGATTCTGCTCATCGAGAAAAATCAGATCAATGGTAAATTGCATAAAAAAAGAATGCACAGAACTGCAGGGTTTAATGATTAATGCTTTGCCCTTTGGCAGTTCTTTTTTACCTAAAAGCCCTTTTAATCTTTTTAGGCCGGTATTTGCGAAAAAAACCTCTTCGGCAAGTATTGTATTTTTTGTCTGGTTAATCAGGCGCATGAAATGCAGCTACTTTTGTGGGGCCTTAAAAACCTCTTCCGAAAGTGCTATACCTCTAATCTTTATTTCGTCCATAAATGACGGGATATATCCCGTGGCCTGGTAAGTACCTAGAATCTTACCCTTATCATCCATGCCAGAAGCCTTAAATGTAAAAATATCTTTCAGGTTAATCCGCGTTTCTTCTCCCAAGCCAGTTATTTCGGTAATCTGGGTAATTTTACGGGTACCGTCACTCAGGCGCGCAGTATGAATAATTAAATGTATTGCCGAAGCTACCATTTCCCGGATTGCCCTGATCGGCAATTCTACTCCGGACATCAGAATCATCGAGTCCAACCTGGTTAAAACATCAGCTGGAGAATTAGCATGGATGGTCGTAAGCGAACCGTCGTGGCCGGTGTTCATTGCTTGGAGCATATCCAAACTTTCTTCGCCACGGCACTCTCCGATTAGCACCCTATCAGGCCGCATTCTTAATGAGTTGCGGAAAAGATCACGGATAGAGATTTCTCCCTTTCCTTCAATGTTGGAAGGCCGAGATTCTAGGCGCACCCAATGTTCCTGTTTTAATTTTAGTTCCGCAGCGTCCTCGATAGAGATAATGCGCTCATTAGCCGGGATAAATGTGGAGAGTACATTTAAAACTGTGGTTTTACCGGAACCAGTTCCTCCGGAAACAATAATATTTTTTCTTACCCTTACCGCCGCTTCCAGAAAATCACACATTGGCTTGGATAAACTGTTAAGCCTTAAGAGGTCGTCAATAACTAGGCGTTCGCGGCCGAATTTTCTAATCGTCAGCGTAGGACCGGTAAGAGCCAAAGGCGGGATAATCGCGTTAACACGCGAACCGTCAGGCAAACGCGCATCTACCATTGGCACTAATTCATCGATCCGCCTGCCAAGAGGAGCAATAATTCTTTCAATAATCTGGCGCACCTGTTCATTGGAAAGGAAGCGTTTCGTGGATAATTCTAATTTTCCATTGCGCTCAATATAAATCTGATTTTTATTATTTACTAAAATATCACTGATAGCGGAATCACTGATCAAATCTTCCAATGGCCCTAATCCCAGGGCCTCGTCGGCAATTTCTTTAACCAGCCTTTTTCTTACTTCGAATGAAGAAAGGAATACCCCTGTTTCTTCCGCCAAAGCCGTAGAAATTATCCCTTCGGTTTTTTCCCGGATCTGTTTGGCCTTGGAGGGATCGCCCATGTCGATCTCTAAATGCTT
>JAQUNE010000055.1 GCA_028717765.1 Candidatus Omnitrophota bacterium
GCAAGCGCCTGATCGCCCATGCCATACACAAATATAATGAGATTGAGCGGGGAAAGCCTTTTGTAGAAGTTAGCTGCGGCGCTTTAACAGAAACTTTGCTTGAGAGCGAATTATTCGGCCATGTTAAAGGTGCCTTTACCGGTGCGATCAAGGACCGTATGGGGCGTTTTGAATTGGCGAACGGTGGGACGATCTTTCTTGATGAGATCGACGCATTCTCTCCCGCGTTACAGGTAAAATTATTAAGGGTGTTACAGGACGGAGAATTTGAGCGCGTAGGTGATACCAAGACCGTGAAAGTTGATGTGCGGGTAATTGCCGCCACTAACCAACACCTGCAGGAATTAATTACCCAGGGAAGATTCCGCCAGGACTTATATTACCGCTTAAATATTATTTGTATTGAGTTGCCGCCTTTGCGCGGCCGAAAAGAAGATATTCCTCTCTTGGTGAAAGATTTTATTACTAAGCATCTGCAACATACTAAGAAGAAAATTAGCGGTGTTTCTGAAGCAGCACTTGCAATGTTGATGAATTATGAATGGCCGGGAAATATCCGTGAGTTAGAAAATGTGATCGAACGGGCAATTATCTTAAGTAAAGGCCCAATAATCATCCCGGAGGACTTTCCGGAATCATTGCACCAGCAAAAAACCACAGAAGCCTCTGGCCACGATAATAATAAGCTTAATTTAAAAGATGCCTTGAAGAATCCGGAGAGGGACCTGATCTTAAAGGCACTTGAATCAGCAGATTGGAATCGCAATAAAGCAGCTGCGATTCTCGGGATAAACCGGACTACTCTTTATAAAAAAATGCAAGCTTACAACTTATTGAAGAACAACCTTGATGCAGGAAAAAGATAGTCAGAAAAATCAAGCCACGGTTGCTTTAAAAGATTTATTCAACCTTCGAGATTGGCAGAAAATTCAGGATAACTTTGCGGCGGTAACTGATGTAAGCATGCGCGCTTACGACGCCCAGGGTAATCTGGTACTTTCTCCAAGCTTCCAGCCGCGTTTATGCCAGCAGTTAATCCAAAAATCACCCTTAAAAGAAAAACTTTGCGGCCTATGTTTACCGACTTTTTTAGGCGGCAAGGCCATAGTTGATAAGAACCTAAGTTATTCCTGCCTCGCGGGGCTGCATAATTTTTTTGTGCCGATTCGCTCGACGGGAAATAAAATTTTAGGCTATATTATTTTAGGACCGGTGATCCTCATCGCGCGTAAACCTAAGGAAGAATACTTGCGTTTCGCGGATGAACTGAATATTGATTTTAATGAATTCTGGAGTGCTATCCTAGAAATTAAAGTTGTATCATTGCATTATATGCAGTCTTTGACGCAATTAATTGCGGATGTATTTGAATATACGGCTAACATCGGAGCTTTAAAAACAAAAGAGGAGATGTTCGAAATTTTACTGGATCTGGCAATGGAGGTAAGTGAGGCAGATATCGGTTCGATCATGATCCTTAATGATAAAGAAGATAGCCTGACGATCAAAAATTCAAGAGGGCTCTCGGAAGAAGTGAAGAAAGAAACAAAAGTAAATTTAGGGGAGGGGATCTCTGGAATCGCGGCAGAAGAGGGGAGCTCCTTTTTATTAGATAAAAATACCCAAGATAGTAGAATTAAGCCGTTTCTTAAGCGCCCGTATATTAATTCGGCAATGGTTCTGCCTTTACGCCTGCGGGATAAAATTGTCGGGGTAATAAATTTAGGCAGCCGTTCTTCAGCAGTTACTTTTAACCAGGAAAGTATCGGTATGATGCAGAAACTGATCGGCCTGGTGAATATGAACATCTCACCGTAATACTATTTTTCCCTTCTAAAACTTGTAGAAAGGATCTTCAGCTCTTCGCGGTATTTTGCAATCGTGCGGCGGGAGAGGTTAAGGTTTTTTTCTTTGGTAAGGATGTTGTGCAGATCCTGGTCGCTTAAAGGGTGTTTTTTATCTTCCTGATCGATTAACTCCTTGATGATCTTTTTTACGTGATTAGAGGAAACCGATTCTTCGTCTTGGCCATGGATATGGCTGGGGAAGAAGTCCTTTAAAGCCACGATAGCAAAAGGGAGCTTGACATATTTATTCATAATTGCCCGGCAGACCGTGGTTTCATGCATTTCGATTTTTTGCGCCACATCCTTAAAGGTAAGCGGCTTTAAGCAAGAGAGGTCTCCGCGGATTGCTTCCTGTTGAATTTCTACGATCGTTTCCACGATCCTTCTTAAAGTAGTCTGCCTTCTGGAAATCGCCCTTAAAAGTTCAAGGGCATTCTGCAGTTTTTGGTTGAGGAATTCTTTGGTTTGCGGGTCAAGGTTTTGACTTTTAAGCATTTGGCGGTAAGTTTTATTAATGCTTAGGTCAGGAATGTCTTCGTTATTGATAATGATCTGCAATTCGTCATCTTCATCTTTTTCTTCGATAATAATATCAGGGATAACTTGCTTAGTTTCTTCAGCGCAATAATTCCTTCCCGGCTTAGGATCGAGTTTGCTGATTTTTTTAATCAGGGGTTCGATTTTTTCAACAGGTTGCCCAAGCGCCTTGGCAATCAGGCTGTAGTTTTTTTTCGCAACATTTTCCAAATGAGATTCTACGATCGTTTTAAGTAAGGGATCATTTTCTCCGCTAATTTCCAGCTGGATGAGCAGGCATTCGCTCACCGTTCTGGCACCCACGCCGCTTGGCTCAAACTGCTGGATCAATTTCAGGGTTCTTTCTACCTGTTCTAAAATCACATTTTGTGCCAGGCAGATTTCATCTAAACTTGCCTTTAAATAGCCATTCTCATCAATATTGCCAATAATTTCCTGGCCGATCCTTAACTCTTCGTCATGATTGGCAAACATTCCCAATTGGCGCAATAAAACGTCCTGCAAGGTGGTTTTTTTGCTCATTGTTTCCAGGCGATAGTCCAGGTCCTTGTCAGAAATGGTGTTTTTGCGCGGCCGGGTGATAGCAGGGGAGCCATCCTCCAAGAAAGGGTCATTCAACAGCTCTTCTTCGATCAAGGCCTTTAAATCAGGCAAAGAAAGGGTGAGGATCTTTAAGGATTGCTGCAGTTGTGGTACGAGTAGTTTTTTTAGGGCAAACTTTTGCTTTAATTCCATAGCACAATTATAGCATATCCAGGGCTGAATGCCACCTGGATTTTATTTCTTGACAAATTCGTTAAGAGTGCTAATATTGGGTAGGTACTCAAAATAACCCAGGCGTTAAAAGTAAGTAAGTTTAGGTAATTTAATATGGACAACCGTGGCAGGCCACAAAAATATAGGATCGTAAAACAAGACCCTAAAATCAGCCAATTTAGCCCCAGGGGTAAGCCCGGAAGGCCTGATGAGGCGCTTTTAAATATAGATGAATTTGAGGCGATCCGCCTGGCTGATTTTATCGGTTTAAGCCAAAAAGAGGCGGCAAAATCAATGCATGTGTCCCAGCAGACCTTTAGTAGAATATATAAACGCGGTCTTAAAATTATAGCCGGGGCATTGGTTGGTGGTAAAACTATAAAAATACAGGGAGGCTATTACGTAATTAGTTCCCGCGATGAAGCACATCTGCATAGAGACCCGCTGCAAATTCCCACCAAAAAAACATAGAGTAGTGCCAAAAAACACTGTTTTTGATTATTCTTATGAACAAATTTGACTGGAAATTGAGAAGGAAACAACTTCCTATAATATATCTTATGTTAACTTCACCATATAGGATATATTGCTTTAAGGGGTTGGTCTTTAAGGGGTTAAACTATGCGGGATTTTTCCTGTGGAAAAGCCGAATTTCGCTTACTCAAACTTACTTAGATTTTAGAACCCTTACATCCTAGGGAAATTGTGTGAGAATATTGACTGTTTCCTTTTTGCAACTAGCGGCTTTGGGCTTTAGCAATAGTGATAACGGCAGGATAGATTGTGCCTTCTCCATGGCGGTTGTTGATTTTATCTAACGCTTTGATTAGCTCCTCCCTTCTTTTTTGTTCATTAAATAAAGGGGGGTAATTTGCTTGTGATAGATGGCTGCAGCAGATGCCAATCGCCCGGATTTTGGGCATCCCTGGGCCAAATTTGGGCATAATTTTTAGCGCTCTAAGGTAGATTTCATAGCCATCAAAGGTTTCTTGCTGGAAGGTTTTCTGCTGGTTAAAATTGATGTTTTCCGGGCTATTTAGCCAAAGATGTGTGGTATGAGAAACTAAATTTTGCTGCCTTAAGCGCTGGCCAACCATCTCTGATAATAGCCTGATCCAGGCGCGGATAAACTGGGGGTTTTTTGAGGCCCGGGAAAGCGTGTAGGAATGGCCAATTGATTTGGGTATTGAATTGCTTTCAATCAGGTCAAAGGCCTCGATAGTATGTAAAGACAGGTAAAGATTGCTTCCGTACTTGGCCAAATGTTGCTCTAAAAAATGCGGTTTTTTTAGGTAAAGATCCAGGCAGGTTTTTACGCCTAATTCCTCTAAAACTTGGTTAGTTTTTGCGCCCACTCCGGCAATTTTTTTTACCGGTGTTTTAGCAAGGATCTCGTTTAAATTGCTTTCCGTAAGGATGGTAATGCCGTTTGGCTTGTTGATTTTTGAGGCTAATTTTGCCAGCATGCAGTTCTTTGCTACACCGATTGAAGCGGTAATTGCAAAGGTTTCAAAGATCTCTTTCTGGATTTTTTTAGCCAGATTTTCCGGGTAAGGTTCATCTTTAATATCCATTTGAAACTCATCAATTGAGGCATAGCGCAGCTCAAAATTATAAGCCTTCAGCAGCTCAAAGATCTGTTCTGAGGTCCAGATATATTTACTTTGGTTGGCAGCGACAAATTCCAGATTTGGGCATAATTTAAAGGCTTCGGCTGAACTCATTCCGGAGCTAATACCGCAGGCCTTTGCTTCATAGCTGGCAGCGCAAACTACGGTATGGAATTTACTTTCTCTTGAGCCAATAATTAAGGGTTTGCCTTTTAGCCTGGGATTAATTGCCTGCTCCACAGAGGCAAAAAAAGCATCCATATCAAGATGAAGAATCATTTGATTTCTACACGAAAAACCTGTTGGGTGGTTCCACCTTTGCCATCTTTGGCAATTGCTTTGATGAGATGTATCCCCGTATCTTCGGCCCTTGCCTGATAAGAAAATTCTCCGTTTAACCCGTTGAAATCTACGCCGCTTAATAATTCGTTACTAGGTGCAGCAACTATATTATAGACCAGTTCATCTCCATCAGGATCTGTAGCAGTTAATTTCAAGCGCAAGGTTTGGCCGGTTTTTAAGGTTATGGTATTTTCTATTAGGGAAAAAGCGCTTGCATCAATACTCGCGCTGATGCGCATTACCGGAGGGTTATTCGGGATGAGCAATTGGGGATGGTATTGATCAACACCCAGGTTAACAGCGCCATCGCCTAAAGGATATTGGTATCCGTCCGCGTTAGAAGGTTCTTGATCGCTGACAATTGTCATTGCTTTTACTGGTAGATTATTTGGGCCTACAAAAGGAGTAAAGCGGTTAGGAATTTCTTTTCCGTCATACTCAAAGAACCATTCATAATTCCCAGCATCCTTATCAACGTTAAGCTGTAGGATCGTATATTCTTTGCCATATTCCAATTCCTGGGGATTATTTATCGAGGCTCCAAAAATACCGCTTTTATAATAGATATTACGGTAGCCATCCTCTTTACGGCAGGAAATTTTCCAAACTTTTCCTTCTTCTCCGATAAGCGCGATAGTAATGGGTTTTCCTTTTACCGCAATATAAGGAATTGCCGCGCTAAATCCTAAGGTAGTGGCATCCTGCGCGGAGGGAAAATAATTTTCATAACCTTTTGTTTTTCTGATTGTAGCAATTAATTCGTCCGAGATGCGTATTGCCTTGCCGCGTAAAGTACGGCCTGCATTGTATTGCAGGTATTTTGGCATGTAAAAGCGGCGGATACTTTCGCTAAACGGGGTTATTCTTTCTGATTTGACTAATTTTTCTAGGGTGTTGAGGTAATCGGAACTCGGGTCTTCAAAAGCATGCCCAAAGCAATAACCCAGGATAGTCATATGCGGTACTTTTTCTTCTTTAAGCAGATTATCGAATTCCATGAGATACGGCAAAGGCATATAGGCGTCGTGTGTGCCATCGCTAATGAGGACTCTTTTCGTTTTCAGCGATTTTAATAACTGCGGCTGTGAGAAATAGCCGAAGGCGGATTTACTATCAGCCTGTTCTCTAGTGTCAGCAGACAAGGTAATCCTGCAGGCCGCGCTAACTTTTTCTTCTCTAGTTAATATTTTTGGCGGATTATTCTCTAAGTTTTTATAGGAATAGCTATAGGCGTCTTTGGCGTTAAGCATTTTATTCAAGACATACGTTAATGACGGATAGGTGGATAATGAAAGGCCCAGCATTGAGCCTGTTTTTATGGGCGGCACAAAAGCATGTATGGCTAATACGTTGTAAGCGTACCCATTTGGATTCGCCCCCCAGATTAAGGCAGTATGGCCTGCCCTTGAGCCACCAAGAGTAATGACCTTTTTTATATCTGCTCCGTATCCAGCGAGGACATCTTTCAGGAAACCGCCAATATCATTTAAGGCATTAGTATTAGTTCCTACAGCTTCCCTGCCTCCGCAGTTTGATTCTACAAGAATAAAGCCTTCTTTGTATGTTTTATACAGCTTTGCCTGTAAGACGGTGTAATGGGCAAACGTATTTGGCTTATGATACATACTGTTATTATCGCTGCCATACCCTTGGCCCATTAGTACTACCGGATAACTTTTTAGAGGCGACCAGTAAGGAGGAAACGATACTGTAAATAAGCTGGAACCATAGATAATATTATTGAGGATCTGTAAATTAGGGTGATTCTCTAGAAGGTAATTCCTCCCCCCTGTTTTTTGGGCAGGGTTAAAATTAAGGATATCGCAATGGATGCCGGCATTTAAGAATATACTATGTTCGAAATCTTTGATCTGGCCAGAGCTTATTGCGTTATATGCGGTGTTTTGGTTATGGTAATTGTTATACGCGGGCGCGATATTGTCATTAAAGGGATGGCCTTCTTTCTCTAAATTCCTCCACCTGAAGTCCGCATCTTTCCCCTCGTAAGGGCAAAACTGCCCTGCTTTTTTAGCGCTAAAATGAGTGGTGATGTATTTAGGCAGCCGGGGTTCTTCAGAAAAAGCGGGCTTTAAGAAGGCCAACGCTGGAATTAAAATAAGAATCAATGCTATGCTGCGCAGTTTTCCCATATTTTATTCCCTAATTATACTATAATTTTATCCATCCGCCAGCCAAAGCTGGTATTATTGAAGGAAATTTGGTAGAGATTGGTGCCGGAGTAAACGGAAAAAAAGCAGATAATTTCTTTACCGCGGCGCTCCTGCCATTGAAAGGTAATTTTTTCAATTCTATACTCTTTATTTTTCCAGGTGAATGCGCGCGGATAAATCTTGGCGTGCTGAAATTCAGCCAGCACATTGATACTTTCGTTTAAGTTTGCGGGGTCTTCAATATCGCTAGTACCAGGAACGCGCCTGTCCCAGCGGGATTTGGGGTTAAAACCAGTCATTTTATCAGGGGATTAATTTTTCTGTTTTAAGGGTTTTGTAAATATATTCAGCTGATACTTTTAGGGCCGCGGCGTTTTTGTGGCTTTCGTCGTAAATATAATTTATGGAAACCTGCTGCGGGGTTAAATTCAAGCGGTTAAATTCATCGATCAAATCAATAAAAACTATATTGTGGGACGGGATACTTTTAACAATTTTATGCAAAGGCCCATAAGGATAATTTTCTCTAAAATCCTTCACCATAATACTTGAGGTGGGAAAAATCACTACTGCCAGTTTATTGTTTTTGGCTTTAACGTAATCAACCAACTCAAGGACCGCCTCCTTGACGTGATTAAAATACTTTGGCTGATGATAATAATAGTAATTATCGATTTCGTTCTTAATATTTAGGCGTTTTCTTTCCTTTTTAATCTGTGCTTTTCTAAAGGAATAAGCAAAATAGCGCGCCAAAGCGCTATGCCGGATAAGGAATGTTTTCTCAAAATAATATTCCCCGGGCTCCGGATCATTCAAACAATAGTTTAAAATTATTAGATCAGGATTATATTTTATGCCTTTGGTCTTGAATTGTTCCAGCTCTTGTATGGTGCAATAACCTTCAACTCCGAAATTTAACACTTCATAATGCTTACCAGAAGAATTTTTATTTAAGATCTCCTGAAGTTGCGCGGCCAGGGTATCTTTTTCAGGGAGTAAAATTGATAAGGTTTCGGAATCCCCTAACATCACAATTCTAAAAGTATTGGCTGGTTTTTGTACAGGGTACTCTGGCCCGCGGAATC
>JAQUNE010000056.1 GCA_028717765.1 Candidatus Omnitrophota bacterium
TCTGCCTTTGCTCACAAGCTCCACAGTTATCCTTATACTCTTTCGTAATTTTTATTTTTTTCCCTAATGAAGGGATAAAATTATCCCAGGCATCCTGAAAATTCCCCTTACGTAGATCATAACGCATCTGGGGATCCTTAATAAAACAGCAAAAAGTCATTTTGCCGTAAGGGTCAACATGAAAATCTCTGCGAGAATCTACGCATGAACTAAAAAGATACTGATCCGTCTTTGCCGGACAATAGTTATGGGCTGTTTCACGCTGCACCTGCTCTTCATATGATAAATCCGGCTTATCCAATTCCACCACTTCTTTTGGGGGCAAGCGTTGCCTAAGAATTTCCTGATTTACCTTTTGGTCATGGCTAGCAGAAAGATAGAGCCAGGCAGCACCGATACGGTAATGTTTGCTTAAGGATTCAGCTAATTTAATCATCTGGTCAAACTGATGGTAATTATCCCGCATCGGGATGATCTGAACGATAAAACCTGCGCCGGCTTGCTTTAGGTACTTAAAACCTCGCATGGTTTGTTCAAAAGAACCAGGATTTCTCGTAATATGGTCGTGTACTTCGGCAGTGGCCCCATAAATTGCCACCATTTTTGAGCCTTTTTTCTTCAAAAGCTTGGCAATCTTAGGAGTAATCAACGCTCCGTTAGTATTTAAAGAGTAGGAAATGGATTTGCTGGTAATATACTCAAAAATTTCAGAAAAATCCTTGCGCAGCATTGGCTCCCCTCCGGAAACCGACCATTTACGGCAGCCTAATTTTTTGGCCTCATCAACAAGGTGCTTAATTTCCGCAAAGGAAAGTTCTTCTTTGGCAGCTTTAACATCAGAGGGGACTTTTAACCAACAATGCCGGCAATTATTATTGCAGCGGTAAGTCAGGTCCAAGCTTCCTTCTAAAGGTAGGCGCGGAAGATTAAATTGTTTTTTGACTTCGGAGTATTCTACTGACATAAGGCAATTTACATAAAACGAATCGATAGGTTCGAATATTTAAGCAGGAGCTTAACTATATTATTATACAATAGATTTAGCTATTTTAAAGAGTTTTTTCTGCTTTATTGATCTGTCTGATTTTGAAAAAAATCCCGGTAGGCCTGGCTACCAGACAAGAGCTCCTGATGGGTGCCCTCTTCCATTATGCCCTTACTTTTTAAATAGTAAATCCTGTCCGCATCCTTAATAGAAAAGAGGCGGTGGGAAATAATTAAGGTGGTTAATCCTGCTCTTTCCTCCTTAAGGTTTTGGAAAATCTTCTCTTCAGTAAGCGAATCTACCGAAGAAGTGGCTTCATCTAAAATTAATAGGCGCGGCTTTCTTAATATTGCCCGTGCCAAGGCGACCCTTTGCTTAAAGCCTTGAGAAAGCCGGAAGGCATCTTCACCAATAGCCGTATCATACCCCTCTGCTAGTTGGTTAACGAAATTATCAATACAAGTAATCCTGGCCACCTCTTCAATCTCTCTCTGGCTAATCCCCTTTAAACCATAACCGATGTTTTCTTTTATTGAAGCATCAAACAAAAGCGGTTGTTGTGTTGCAATCGCAATATTCTCTCTTAAGCTCCTGATTTTGATCAGCTTTAAATCTTGGTTATCTAAAGTCACCTCTCCATTCCAAGGATCATAGAGCCTTAAAATTAAATTAAAAAGCGTGGTTTTGCCGCAACCAGAAGGTCCGACGATGCCTACCCAGGAAAAAGCAGGAATAGTAAAATTTAGCCCCTCTAATACCAAAGAATTTTCCTCATAGCCAAAGCGCACGCCTCTAAAGGAAATTTCTCCTTTGATATTTTTTAAGCCCTTGGCCTGCGGCGAATCTTTAATCTTGGCTTCTGTATTCAAAACCTCGAATAATTTTTCCAAGGAAACTGTCTCCTGCACAAAGTTTCTCAGCCTGAAACCCAATGATTCTAAAAGCCCGCCCAATTGCGTTAAATAAATCATTACCGCGGTATAACTGCCTAAGCTTAGATTTCCTTTAATAATCAACCATCCTCCGTAAAGAGTGATCACTCCGAAAACTGCTTTTGAAAGAAAATTTGAACTAAGAGAACTGATCAGGCCCCAGCGAAAACTTTTGATTCTCCAACGGATATTTTTAATCAGGGAATTTAAGTATATCCGCCTTTTAAAATCCTCTAGGCCCAGAGCTTTAATGATCAAGATTTTAGAAAAAGCCTCGTGCAACTCTTTATATAAATAGGCGCTAAATCTCCAGATCTCTTCATAAATTGGCCGTAGTTTATTCTGAATATAAAAACTATGGATAAGAAATAGCGGGCTTAACACTACCAATAATAATGTCATGCGTAGATTTAACCACAGGCAGATCAGCAAAATTACCAGTAGTTTCAGGAAATCCGTAAGGATCTGTGGGCATTGCTCGAGTAAAAAATTTGCCACGATTTCCGTATCGGAAAGGCGAAAAACGTTCTCTCCAATAGATTTTGTGTGAAAAAAAGATAGGTCTAATGAAAAGAATTTCCTAATTAACTTATGGGATAAGTTGAGCCTTAATTTTATAGAGATTCTGTTTTTTACAATATCGCCGATAAGATTGAAAAGGGTGCTAAAGATAAATACCACCACACCCCACATTGAAAGGTTGATGAATTTAGCGAGATTCTTTTCTAAAAAAGCCTTATCAATGAAAAGTTTAGAAAAATACGGCCCGATAAGAAAAAAGGCGGAGGAAAGAAAACCTAACCCAAATAAGATCAGAATTTGTTTCTTATAGAGAAGAATAAATTTAAAGAGGTGCCTAATTTTTACTTTTTTATCCTTATTCATTGCAGTAATTGGTCATAAACTTTCCCTAAAGATTCTACTATATTATCCCAATTATATCCAGCAGCAATTTTTTTTGTTTCTCTTCCCCTCTCCTTCACCACTTCGGGATGCTCAAGTAAATATCCCAGCTCTTTTTTAAGCCCCAGATAATTTCCTTTCTGAAAATAAACCCCTGCCTTGCCTAAAACTTCTTTAAATTCCGCAATATCGCTGGCAACAATACATTTTCCAAAGGATGCTGCTTCAAGCAAGGCCAAAGAAAGCCCTTCGATTTCAGAAGGAAAAACTACAAGGTATGCCTGATCATATAAAGCCTCTAAGGTTCCAGCCTTAACTGAACCGATAAAAAACGTATTTTCCCCTGCTATATTTTTTAAATAATTTAAATACTTATCAGCATAAACAGCTTCACCGGCAATCACTAGTTGAAAATCAGATTTTATTTCCTGAAATGCTTTAATCAAATATTCTATTCCTTTTTCTTCGGTAATCCGCCCGGCAAAAAGCAAGAATTTTGCTTTTTTAAAACCCGGGTAATCCGGTAAACTGCCCGATCGAGATTGCGCCAAATTCACTCCTCCAGGAATATAGATTACCCGGGGTGCAAATTTTTTTGCCATCCCTTCAGAAACAACTATAGTTTTATGCGCAAAATAGAGCGCAGAGAATTGGCACAGCCAAAGAAAAAACTTGGCAAAAAAAGGCCATTTTTTTCTTTTCCAGTCCAAAGCGTGAATCGTCACTACTATCTTTTTGCCGAACAACCTGGGTAAAAAAGAAAATACAGACGGCCCTAAACAGTGATAATGTACAATATCTACTTTCCTGAATAAAACATCTACTGTGGCAAGAAATGTTGCGGTAATTGTAGCAAGGTATTTGTTTTTTAAGGTAGGGGTTTCTATAATTAACGTGTGCGGGAAAGGATTTGTTTTTGCCGCTAAGGAAAGAGAATTCCCGCGGTGCCCATAAACAATAAATTCTTTTCCCTTTAAAGAGAGCCTTTTTATAGCCTCTTCAATACTTTTCTCCACTCCGCTGTAAGTGGCAGGGATTCCTCGTGAGCCGATTACGGCAATTCTCATTTCTCTCCAGAAGAAACAGGCTGCTTATTTTCTCCCATAGCACTGAGGACAGCCAAAAATATCCAAAATAAATAAAATGGGGTTTTCCATAACATACCGTCAAAAGAGGCCATATTTATAATCAGGCCGATAAACCCCATAAGTACTGCGAAAATAAATTCCCGCTCTTTTGTTTCTAATCTTTTGTAAGCCTTCCAGGCTTTACCGAGGATATAACCTAATAATAATAATAAGCCCAAAAATCCCAGCAAGCCGGTTTCTGCCAAATGCATAAGATAGATGCTATCCGGCACTTTAACTTCCTCTGAAAACCTGAGATTCGAATATTGCCCAAAAAACTTCCGGTAGCAATCAAGCCCAATTCCTACGAAAGGATGCTCTTTTAACATTTCCCAGGTAACATGATAATTCTTCGCCCTGTGGCTAAACCGTAAATAGTAAAATAGCCTTACTATTCCAAATCTCCTCCCAAACCCCTGGCCGAATAAAGAGAGCGAGGCGAGAGCAGAAACGGTTAAAAACCCTAGCCAGATATAAATTATGTGTTTGATTTTCCCCTTTTGCCAAATCCAAAATGAAAACATCAGTAATCCGGCAATCCAGGTTCCTCGGGAGAAACTTAAGAAAGCACCTTCCAGGATAAAACCAAGGACTGTTAAATTCAATAACCTGCGTTTATATGTTTGCGCGTGCCAATAAAAATAATTTCCTAGTGGAATACAGACAAGCAGATATGCCCCTAGGATATTCGGATGGACTAGGGTTGACATCATCCTTTTACCGATAAAACGGGTATAAAAAGGATTCTCTAGAAAGTACTTATAAAGAAAATTTGTCCTGAAAAACATCTCCAACAGGCCAAAAAAAGAAACAATGCCCGCACAGATAAATAAAGCATAAAAGATTCTTTTAAAACCTTCAGGCTTAGTCTCATTTTTAAAAATAAAAAAAACCAGGGCCGCACTAAGTAGAAAATCAATATAGAAATTTAAGGATGCCTGATGATCTTTAGAAAACCAGATATTCAAAGAAAGCAGTAGTAAATAAAGAAGGCAGGGGCGCGCCGCTGGGCTAAAAAAATATTTTTTAAATCGAAATTGCTCCCTAGCCAAAGAAAAAATTAAAAATATCCCCAAGAAATAAATTACCAAATTTTTATACTGATTTTGTATTGGCTCAGGAAAAAAAGAAATCCAAGCAACAAAAAGTACCGGGAAAAATCTAATTATTTTAGCGAGAGCTTCTTTAAACATCAGGTTATTTTTTACTTTCAGTCAACGCGGATAATATCCCGCAATAGATCCAAAAAATATATAAGGGCACAACCCAATATAATGCATCAAAATAAACCATGGCAATGGAAATCACAATAATACCAGTACTTAAGGCAAGCACGAGGTCCGAATCGGCACGTTTTAACCTGATATGCCTTAAGGCGCCCCATAATAAAAGGAAAATAAAAATCAAGAAACATAAAAAAACAAAAATTCCTCCTTCTGCTAAAATAGTCAAAAACATATTGTCGGGAATTTTTGCGTACTCCTGTACCATGCTGCTATCATAAGAACCATAATGCACCCTGTATTGGCCTACCCCTACCCCCTTAAAAGGATGGTCCTGGGTCATATGCAGGGCGATTGCCCAACTTTTTAAACGTGCACTCGAATCGATCATCATGCTAAAACTGAATCTGTAAAAGGGAAGTATATAATTAGCCTTGCCAAACGAAGATAAGAGCACGATGACTAAAAAAATCAGGATAATGTAACGGCCCATTTTCGGTTTTTTTAAAGAGGCGTAGAGTAAAGACGCCAGAAAAACGGCTAATAATACTCCTCGTGTAAATGAAACTAAGATGCCTGCCACTATCAAAAGCACAAAAAAAACCGCGATCAATTTTAAAAATAAATTTTTAGCCTTAAAAAAAAGGTTATAAAAAAATGGCAAAGATGCCCCTAGAAAAAGTGCAAAAACCTGTGGGACAAATTGCGTTGACATTGCGCGGTTCTGATAATTAAAAAAAGCAAAGAAATCATTACTGATCCACTCTTCATAAATGATGTTTTTCCGGGAAAAAAATTCAGCAATGCCTATTATCGCCACGATAGCCGCACAACACATAAGGAAGAGAAAAAAATGCTCCTTTTTCTTTAGAAAGGCAAATTCATTCTTAAATAAAAAATATAAAATCGGCCCCGGCAGGATAAACCCGATAAAATAATGTAAAGCACTCTGTTTATCCTTAACACAAACAATTCCTAATGCGAAAAAAAACAAAAATAACACTATTAACCAATCTTTGATCTTTAAATTTACTTTTCTTGCGAAAAAAGAAATCAGTAGGGCGGCAAACAAAAAAACAATAATACCGTTTCTAAAAATTTCGTAAATCGATACTGGCAAAAAGGAAAGCCAAATTACGGTTAGCAAGCAAATTATAGAAAATAAGCTTCCGGAAAACTTCTCTAATTTATTCATTTTTTGTAAAAATCCCCCCTAGCCCCCTTTCACAAAATGAAACCTTCCATAAATAAAGAAAGAAATCTAGCAAGTTGTCAAAAAGCAAGAAACGTACAATTGCCCCTTTCCATCTCTTTAAAGTAAAAAAATTAGTTTTATTAACAAAAATTCTTAAAAGAAATTTTTTCGTAGCGTTAACTCTAAATTTATCTAACAGTTCTTCAGAGAGCTGTAAATCAAGCGTCTCTCTGCAAAGATATAAAACAAAATATACCGAACTAAAAAAATGGTTCTTACGCGCATTATCCTTAATATAATCCCAATCGAGCATCTTTTCTTTGGTTTTAAGCAATTCAGCGATATCAACGACGGAATTTAAGATGAGGTCGCGCACATGCCTTCTCAGGTGTAAAGTAAGGTAAAGAAAGTTATCTTCGCTAGATAAACTAAAAAACTCTCTGCCGCTGATACTTATCTTTTGTACCCTTTCCCAAACTAATGGCAGGTCCAATAGATACGGCCGGCTAGGCAGAAGTTTCCAATGCAGATCAACAAAGATGCACTGCTCTTTAAAGGCTTTTTTTGAGAACATCAGTTCATATTGATTCTGCTGATCGTAATTCTGCGCCTCTTTTTCGTTTGTCTGGTAATTGAGCTGCAAAAAAATATTTTTTAATGGCAGAAAATCTTCCCTCTTAATGAACATATCCGCATCAACCATGATTCTTAATGCATGGTCATTATAGAGCGTATAAATCAATGCCAGCCCCTTAAGCAAGATAATCCTGATATTTTTGGCAGAGGCTAATTCAAGGATGCGAAAAATTTCTTTCTCCAAAACGAGATTTCTCTGTAAATTCGCAAGGTAAACCTGTTTTATGCTTTCGCGGACTTCCTGAGGCACGGAATTAAACAGGCCAGTTTTATTTAAATTAGCATACACTAACGGGGTAAGCTTTTGCTTATCAGCAATCTTTTTTATTTTTCCCCAGTCAAGAGCAAGGGCGGACAAATGACCCAGTTCTTCTTGCCGGGATGCGTCAAGCTCTAACCTTGCGCAAAGAAAGATCAGCCTAAATTCCTGCGGGATTTTTAGCATTGATGATTCATTCATTTAATCATTATGCGGGATAAATAATAGACCAGCGCAGAGATCGCCGCAGAACAGGGAATGGTTAAGACCCAGGCCCAGATAATCCGTCCGGCAACTCCCCAGCGTACGGCACTAAAACGCCTGACTGAGCCAACGCCCATAATCGATCCGGTAATGGTATGTGTCGTACTGACAGGGATCCCAAAGGCAGATGAAACAAAGAGCATAATGGCCGCTGCGCTTTCAGCACAAAACCCATCTACTGGTTTGAGCTTGGCAACTTTTTGCCCCATGGTTTTCACGATCCGCCATCCGCCAAACATCGTCCCCAAGGCAATGGCGCCATGACAAGAAAGCACAACCCAGAGAGGAATATAAAATTTATCCCCCAACATTCCGGCACTAAAAAGCAGGCTGGCAATAATCCCCATGGTCTTTTGCGCGTCATTACCGCCGTGGCCTAGGCTATAACAGGCAGCTGATAACAACTGCCCCTTCCTAAAGATATGATCCACTTTTAAAGGAGCGCTTTTTTGAAATAACCGATAAACAATAATACCCAGCAACAAACCTAAAATTAATCCAGCTATCGGAGAAACAAAAATAAAAATTACGGTCTTTAATATCCCCTGCCAAACCAGCGAAGGCGGTCCGGCTTTTACAAGTGCTGCTCCGATCATTCCACCAATCAACGCATGGGATGAACTTGTCGGTAAACCAAGATACCAGGTAATAATGTTCCATCCACAGGCTCCTGCCAGTGCCCCGAAAATTACCGCCTTATCCATCACATTTATATCGATTATGCCT
>JAQUNE010000057.1 GCA_028717765.1 Candidatus Omnitrophota bacterium
TAGATCTGCCGCGCTTACTTCTAATTGCGAGGCGCGCCCTAACTTTTCGCTTTTTATTTTTTTGATGACTTTTTCGGGCTGGAAATTTTTGATCTCTCCGCCAAAATGGGTAGGATACCCAGAAGTATCAAAAGAAGAAATTTCGCTGATACCGGACTTGCCCGCGATTAAAGCTTCCCAAAAATTTTCTTTTCCAATGCCAATCGAAGAAACTACACCGATGCCAGTAACTACGATACGTTTATTCATTTTCCTTAATACTAAAACTTAATTCCCCTTTAGCTACTTCCTTATCTCCTACTTGTGCTACCGCATTGACAATTGCCGCGTTGGAAATTACTTTGACCGGCTCCACGGTTATCCTTAATTGATCTCCGGGAAATACTGGATTGAGGAATCTTACTTTTACTGAACTCAAATAATAAGTAGCGTGGCTTTCTGGAGGTGTTTGCGGATTATCGCAAAAAAGCATGATTGAGGCCTGCGCCATTGACTCAATAATTAAAACCCCCGGCATTACTGGATGCGCAGGAAAATGCCCGGCAAAAAATTTTTCGTTGATCGTCACATTCTTGATTGCCACGACTTTTTTCCCGGGATCCAATTCGATCACCCGGTCGATCATCAAAAAGGGAATGCGCTGCGGCAGAAACCTCTGGATTGTTTCAATATCAAGCATTTTTTCCTCCGCTCGCTAAATATTCCTTGGCTACTCTGATCGTCTCCCTTAAAGTGGTTAGCTGAGAAAGCTTTTCTTCGGGAATAGCAATCTTATATTTTTTCTCAATCGCCGCCATAATTTCCAATGCCATCATCGAATCCACGCCAAGGTCCTCAAAGAATTTAGCGTCTGGTGTGACCTCTTCTGGCTTCTTCTCAATAATCTCCGCGATCAAATTCCTGATTTCATTCTCTAATTGTTGCTCTTGCATTGTTAAGCCTCCCCTTTACTGTATAAATAATCCGCCATCTATAACAATTACCTGTCCGGTAACAAAATTTGCACTATCACTGAGTAAAAACTTCACTGTGCCCGTGACATCTTCAACTTTTCCAAACCTGCCGAGCGGGATGTTTTTGACCACCGCGTTTTTATATTCCTCTTTTAAACTGGCGACCATTTCTGTTTCAATAAAACCCGGGGCAACTGCGTTTACCCTGATATTATATGCCGCCACTTCCCTGGCCAAAGACTTGGTAAAACCGATCATTCCGGCTTTTGAAGCAGCATAATTAGTTTGCCGGCTCATTCCGGCGATCCCGCTTACAGAACTAATATTAATAATATCGCCGCTTTTTTGTTTTAAGAAAGTGACGATGCAATGCCGGGTGACATTAAACATCCCGGTAAGATTAGTATCAATTACTTCCTGCCAATCTTCTTTGCTCATCATCATTAATGCTTTATCCTTGGTGATGCCGGCGTTATTCACCAGAAAATCCAGTCTGCCGAATTCCTGTTTTACCCTTTCTACCATTTCTTTTGATTTTTCAAAATCCCTGACATCGGTTTGTATACCAATGGCTTTTCGGCCGATCTTTTCAATTTCCTGAACAAGGGTTTGCGCCTCCTGGCTGCTTTTTAAATAGGTAAAAGCTAAATTCGCACCTTCCTTAGCTAATGCCAGGGCAATTGCCCGGCCGATCCCTCTTGAGCCACCAGTAATAATCCCAACTTTATCTTTTATGATCATTTTATCCTTTAAACTCTGAAACCACTAAACTTGAATTACAGCCGCTTGGGCCAAAAGCATTAATTAATACATTTTCTATTTTTTTGCTGCGCGGCTGGTTAACTACATAGTCTAAATCACAAAGCGGGTCCTTTTGCTGGTAATTAATTGTCGGTGGTATGTTTTGTTTTTCGATTGCCCCTAACGCTGCTGCCAAACCAAAACTTCCGGAAGCGCTGAAACACTCCCCAAGCATTGACTTTGGAGCGCTCAGAGGAATCTCAGGCGCGTGGCTGCCAAAAACTTTTTTTACTGCCTTGGTCTCAATTAAATCTGCATCTTGTGTAGAATTTGCCGCTGCACAAATATAATCAATATCCTCAGGATTTAACCTGGACTGATCAAGGGCTAACTGCATTGCCCGGCAAAGGCCTTTTGCGCTGGAATCATATTTATTTATGGAATGCGCCGTAAAACCAGTACCAAATCCTTTGACTTCGGCATAAATCTTGGCTTTTCTTTCTTTGGCTGACTGCAGATCTTCCAGAAGAAAAATTCCACTCCCCTCTCCAAGGATCACTCCGTTCCTTCTCTGGTCAAAAGGAGAGCAAATTTCAGGATGTACTCCATCTGTCCCTGCAAGGCAGCCACTTTTATAAAATCCCAAAAATGTCTGCAGGCATAACTCTTCCACGCCACCGGACAAAACAAAATTTACCCGGCCAGTCCTTAAAAAATCTAAGGCGTAGCCAATCGCATCTAGGCTGGCGGAAAAGGCCGTGGAAACAGTCGCATTAAATCCTTTAATATTAAATCTAATGGAAACCTGACTTGCCGGAGAATTAATCACTGTATTAGGAAAAAGAGCGGGATTTACATAACGCGGCCCTTCTACCAGGGCCTCTTTGTCAAAATCTATAATACTGGAAATACTGCCTAAGGTACTGCCCAAGGCCATACCAATTTCAGTAGCATTATCTTCTCTAATTTGCAGGTTAGCATCGTCTAATGCCAACTTTGTAGAGGCAGAAGCTAATTTTGTGCTGCGGTCCAAGGTACGTAGGCCTTTTACGCCTAAAAAATCTTCCGCTTTAAAATCCCTGACTTCTCCTGCCAATTTAGCCTTAAAAAGAGAGGTATCAAACAAAGATACTGGCTTGATCCCTGATGCCCCATGAATAAGAGAATTAATAAATGCCTCTCTGCCGATTCCATTAGAAGCAATTACGCCTATACCGGTGATTACTACCTGTCTATCTGCCATCTTAAAAGACTTATTCCTCTTTCTAATTAAAAAATATTATATCTCTTCGTCTTACATATCTCAAGTTAAATCTTCTTGACTCTCGTGGTTTCCTAAAATATAATAATCAGATAGCGAAGGAAAAATATGAAAAAAAGATGGAGCAGGCCAAAGTTAATCACGATCGTGCGCCCTACGGGCACAAAAGGCGTTCTTGATATCTGCAAAACTTGTAAAGATCCCATCAGCCCAGCTACCAATGTACAGAATTGTGTAGTGGGTACAAATGCGGTTTGGATATGGTCTTGCCCTCTTCCGCGTTGCGACACATTAGGCAGTTCTTAATTAAAGTTTAAGAATATAAGGAGGAAAGGTGCCTAAAGCAAGGAAATGGATCCAGCCAAAATTAACTATACTATTCAAAGATGATTCTCAAGAAAGAATTCTAGCGTCCTGTAAAGTCTGCGGGATTTCTAATGCCGTACTTGGCGTAACTAGTTGTGGTAGTAAGGTACCTGTACCAACTGACCCGCCGGTTTGCTGGCTCGGCTGTAAACTCACATCCCCTTCTTAATCGCCGTTTTCCGAAAAACATATTATCCAACCAGGATCAATTTTTCATATTCAGGGAATCTCTGCAGAAGTTTTTCTTTAAGTAAAAGGTTCTGGCGGCTGGTTAAATAAGGGTCCTTTTCAATTAACTTCGCTGCCTCTTCCTTTGCTTTTTTTAAAAGCTGCATCTGTGTGAGGGGATTACCGATCCTTAATTCCGTTAAGCCGTGCTGCCTACTGCCAAAGAATTCTCCTGGCCCGCGGATCTTTAAATCCTGCTCGGCAATTGCAAAGCCATCCTGGTATTTCACCATTGCCTCTAACCTGGCTGCTGCTTCTTTAGTGCGATTCGTAGAAACTAAAATACAGAAAGATTGTTCGCTGCCCCTGCCAATGCGCCCGCGTAATTGATGTAACTGTGATAATCCAAATCTCTCTGCGTGCTCAATTACCATAACCGTGGCATTAGGCACATCAATACCGACTTCTAATATTGTAGTTGCTACTAAAATCTGGATCTTGCCGCTTTTAAATTCAGACATCATCCCCTGCTGTTCCTGATCCTTTAACCTGCCGTGAATTAAACCAAGGTTAAAATCTTTAAAAAGGCCTTCTTTTAATTGCGCATACATATTCTTTGCGCCTTCTAGGTCCAGGGCAAAAGATTCCTCGATTACAGGATAAATAATATACGCTTGCTGTTTGTGGCTGATTTTTTCCTTAAGAAAACTGTATAGCCATTCCCTTTGATTATCACCGATAGCTTTCGTATCAATAGGCTTCCTGCCTGGCGGCAATTCATTGATTACCGAAATATCCAAATCAGCATATAAAGTAATGGCAAGTGTGCGCGGTATGGGGGTAGCGGTCATAATCAGGACATCCGGATTTACCCCTTTTTCCGGCAGTAGTGCCCTCTGCCCTACTCCGAATTTATGCTGCTCGTCAATTACCACTAATCCTAAATTCTTAAACTGCACTGATTCTTCCAGAAGCGCATGGGTGCCAATGAGTAAATCGATTTTCCCGCTCTTTAATTCCTGGTAAATCTTTTCTTTTTCTTCTTTCTTTAAGCTGCTCGCGAGCAAAGCAATTTTGATGGTTTTAACTTGTGACTTTATTTTCTCATAATGCTGCTTGGCCAATATTTCCGTAGGGACCATAAAAGCAACCTGATAACTGCCCTGAATAGCCATGAGCGCTGCGATGGTGGCAACTACGGTTTTGCCTGAACCAACATCACCCTGTAATAAGCGCTGCATCACCTGCGGCTTAGCCATATCCGCTTTTATTTCCTCAACCACGGTTCGTTGCGCGTTTGTTAATTGAAAGTCCAGATTCTGAATAAAATTTTTAACTAAGCTACCTTCTGTTTGATGCGCTAGCCCGCGTTTTTCTTTCTTTTGTAATTTTCGGATGGCCAAAGGCAGCTGAAAAAGAAAAAATTCTCCAAAAGATAATCTACGGTAAGCTTCCTGCTCTAGCTCGATAGTCTCTGGAAAGTGAATATTGATTATACTTTTGGCTAAATTAAGTAATTTTTCCCTAATCCGCAGATCATAAGGCAAGAAATCATTCAGGGCCGGCAAGTATTCATCTAATGCAGTTTTAATAGTTTGGCGAAGGCTGCGTTGTCCAATGCCTGCCGGCAGAGAATAAATCGGCACTACCCTACCCATGCTCAACGATTCATTCTCGCCTTCAGAAATAATCTCAAATTCAGGCGCACTCATCTGCAGGCGGTTGCCGTAACGCTCAACTTTGCCGTAAAGGATAAGATCAGTACCAACTTTAAAATAATTTTTTAGATATGGCTGATTAAACCAGACGCAGGATATTTTTCCACTTTCATCCGCTACCACTACTTCCGTTATGCTGAATCTACGCCTGCGAAAAGACCGATGTTGCCCGCTGACTAATATCTGAGCGCGAATGGTCTGAGTTTGGCCTTCCCCCAACTTAGAAATCGGGCTAAAATTCCTGCGGTCTTCATAACGGCGGGGAAAATAATATAAAAGGTCTTCGATGGTATTAACCCCCGCCTGATTGAATGATTCTGCCCTCTTCGGGCCAATACCCTTTATATAGCGGATTGAAGTGCTTAAAGATTTTTCCATCTAAAGCGTTACTTGCGGCTCTTCTGAATCTGGCGGGAGAGGAATTTTAGGCGTAGCCTTGCCTTGTGTTACCTCGATTTCAAACGGCTCGCTGCTAAAAAGCTGGTCCTTTATCTTTATCGTACTAGGATCGATCTTTAATTTTCCTACACTAGCAGGCGAAAGAATGAATTCGTAGATCAAGGATGTCTTTAAGCCGTTTTCGAAGGCAAGTGTAGTTGACTGAGACTGTGAGAGTATATTAAAACCACTAAATTTTGGGATCTGCGGTTGTGCTAAATTTGTTTCGGAAGAGACTATGATTAATTTATAGGTCAATGTTTCATCAGTAGAAACCTTAAGTTTATTCACTTCTGCCTTAATCGTAACTTGCGCAAAGGCAGGGCGAATAAGCATTAAAAATACGGCTACTGTGAGGAAAAATTTTAATTTCATGAAAATATTATACTACGCTTGAAGTAAAAAGCAAAAAGAAAGTGCAGCCCTTGAATTTTTCAAAAAATGTGCCATACTTTAATAAGAACAAGGAGGTCGATAGATAGCGAAAGCTATGAGGCCTATCACCTACAAAAAACCCCGAAAGAAGTCGGGGGTTTTTTGTTTATAGGGGGCCTGCTTCTTCAATCAAACTCATAATTTCTTCTTTTTTCTTTGCCCGCGAGGATTTTTCTCTGATCTGCCTGACTTTACGCCAACCCTTGGTATAGTAGGCGATAAATTTACGGAACTTAACCACGCCTACCCGTTCTCCGTAAAATTCAACATTTTCATTAAGATGCTCAATCATCACCTTAATTATCTGCTGATGTTCCGGCTTTTCTGCGCTAAAAATCCAAGGATTTCCCAAGCTGCCCCGCGCAACGGCAATTGCATCGCAATTAGTCTGCTTCAGCACCTTCTTGGCCAGTTGTGCAGAGAATATATTTCCGCTCGCAATCACCGGTATCTCCACCGCTTCTTTTACCTTACGGATAGTCTCATAGTCCACTTCTCCGCTATATCCCTGTAATTTGGTCCTCCCGTGAATAAATATCGCTTTCACGCCGGCATCCTGCGCAAAAAGCGCTATTTCTCTGGCATTAATAGAATTTTCATCCCAACCGATACGGATCTTCACTGTCACTGGAACCGAAGAATTTTCTACCATGAGTTTTAATAATTGCTGTAACTTTTTTGGCTCTTTAAGCAGGCTGGCTCCTTCCCCTCTACGCACAACTTTTTTTGCCGGACAAGCAGCGTTAAAATCCAAGAGATCAAATTTATAATTCTTTAACACATCTAACGACTTTAGAAGAAACTTATTTTCGCAGCCCAATAACTGCACCCCTAAGGGCCGATCTTTGGCGTTACTAGAAAGCATTTGCCTAGTCCTTAAGCTCTTATAACTAATGGAACGGCAATTAATCATTTCTACAAACGCCAATTCGCAGCCGAATTTACGGCAAAGCATGCGAAAAGGCAGGTCCGTGATCCCCGCCATAGGTGCCAGGATAAGGTTAGATTTCAGTTTTAAATCTCCGATTTTAAACATAACTGTATTGTATATGTAATGGCAGGATAAGTCAACAAACACTCCAGAGAGATAAAAAAGGCTATCCGTGTAGGGAATAGCCTTTTTTAAATAAGACTTAAAAACTTATTTTTGATTCTCAATAGAAAGCAGTTTTAGTTCATCGCCTATCTTCTGAGCAGATACCGTTACCATAAGCTTGTTTTCATCTTTCTTCAAAAAATTTGCGATCATAGCATTACTCTCTTTGCTGACTTTATAAAGTTTACCATCTGCAAAGATAGAATAACCGCTTTCTGCACATGCAGGCGTCAAAACACACTGTTTAGTATGAGTTTTTACGAAATTAGCTAAATCATCCTTATGTCCAGAAGCACACATATTATCAATGATCTCGCCTTTTAAGCTTACTGCCTCAACAGTGGATGTAGTTGCTACTGCAGGTACACTCACTCCCTGGGCACAAGCCAGAGAAATAAAAGAAACAAATACAAAAACAACCATTAAAAATTTTTTCATCTTTTTTTCACCTCCTCCTTTAATAATTTTTGGGATTTAATGCGAAAAACTGAAAGGTTTTTTCGTATGGAAGCAAATGTTAGCAAAAAATCATTGCCTTGTCAAGCTAAAAGCTAAAATGGCGGCCTTATGCTAAATATACCTAAGAATCCGGTCAAGAATTTTACGCGCTGCTTCTTTATCTCCGGCGACTCCTACTCTCACTTCAATACGGGAAGTAGAATCTGTAAGGCGATGTACATCAACCCAGACCTCCCTACCATCAGAATACTTACTTCTAATCTGCGCCACAGATTCTTCTTTCACCACCTTTGTAACTTCCAGGTTCAATGATTTTATGGCTGCTTTTGCGCCCTCTGTGCTCCTATCAAAAGAAGCGTTCACTTCTTGAGTTAATTTCCCAGAAAGCCAAGAAGCAGTGCCTACCCCGCCAGCTGTACCCGCCAATAAAGCCACACAACCGGATATACCGATTACCAATAATGGTAGAAGCATTAAAAAAACGGTTCTTTTCTTCAGCATATTAACATCCTCCCTACCTGTATAGTATA